>CAZCEL010000040.1:3190-18123 GCA_964497175.1 uncultured Bifidobacteriaceae bacterium | reverse complement strand
TTGAGGTCGCCGATGATGGCGCCGAGATTCTTGCCGGTGGTGATCGCGCCCCAGCCGCCCACCGAGTGGAACCGGACGGCGATCGCCCCTTCCGGCAGCAGCGACGGCGTGTCGTCGGACTTCACTTCGTACGGATGATCGACGCCCAGCACCATGAACGAGGCGCCATCGGAGGCGCGCTTGCCGTCCCTCCGCGCCCGCCTGCCCGTCGCGAGCTCGTAGGCGCCGATGATGTGCTCGGGCCGGAAGTCCCGCGACCCGAGCCCGTAGACGCCGCCAAGGAGGCGCGGCATCTGGTCGGCGGTGACCGCCGGTAGGCCCTCGACGCCCTGCAGCGCCTTGTTCAGCGCGGTCCGGATGTCGCGCCCCATCGGGTTGTCGCCCGCCATCGGCTCGTCGGTGCGCTCGAGGATGATGACGTGCTTCTTGCCGGCAAGCGCCCTGACGACGGCGGCTTCCGGGAACGGCCTGATCACGTTCAGATGAATCGATCCGACACGTGCGCCACGGCGTTCGCGCAGATAGTCGACAGCCGCCTCGATGTTCTCCGCCGCCGATCCCAGCGACACGAACACGGTGTCCGCGTCCGATGTCTTGTACTCGCTGATGAATCCGTAGTACCGGCCCGTGAGCCGCCCGAACACCTGGTAGGCCTCCTGGAGAAACCCCAGAATCGGCTCGGTGAAGTTGTTCCGGCGCGCAATCACGCCCTGCATGTAGTGCTCCTGGTTCTGCACGGGACCCAGGAGCACCGGGTTCTTCAAATCGATCATCGGCGGCACGCGCCGGCGCGTCGGCCCGAACAGCAGCCGCTGGCTCTCGGTCGGACACTGGATGATGTCGTCGGGCGCGCCGAGAAACTCGCGAATGAGAGCCGCTTCGTGCTTGTAGAACGTCCGCTCCAGGTGCGAGGTCAGGAAGCCGTCCTGGATGTTCATGCCCGGCGTCAGGCTCAGCTCAGTGACGCGGCGGAGGATCAGCGCCTGATCGGCCGCCTGCTGGGCGTCCTTGCCGAACAGCATGATCCAGCCGGTGTCGAGCGCGCCGTAGATGTCGTCGTGGCCGCAGTGGACGTTCAGGGCGTGCTTGGTCAGCGCCCGCGCCGCCACTTCCAGGACCATCGTCGAGCACTTGCCGGGAGCGTGGTAGTACTGCTCGACGCCGTACACCACGCCCTGCCCGGACGTGAAGTTGACGACGCGCTTGCCGCATACCGAGTAGGCGATGGCGCCGCCCTGGGCGGCGTGCTCGCCTTCGGCCTCCACCGCCAACGTGCTCTGTCCGAAGACGTTCAGACGGCCCTCGGCAAACGACTGCTGGTAGAGCTCGCCACCCTCTGTGGAGGGTGTAATGGGATAGAACACGCCTCCGTCGGCAACCCGCGTCTCCGTGTGATAGGACACGAGTTGATTGCCGTTGGCCGTTACACGAATACCGGGATAGCGCGGCCGCTCGTTCATTCGACTCCCTCCGCCGGCACCGGGCGCCCGAGGCGCCGGCGAACTCCGTCCTTCCTGGTCCGCATTCTACCGCCTGGTGAGAGGCCCGGCAAGCGACGGGCGCGAAGGGCTGACCGGCCGTGCGTGAAAAATTTCACGCGAGTGGCGCGGCGACGCTACACGCAACGGCAATCCGCCTCCCGAGCGAGGCTCGGTCAGCTCGTCAGCCGTTCGTACTGCTGCCGATTCGCCTCCACCCACGCAGCCAGCCGCTGCCGGAGCCGCGCGCAGCGCTCGGCTTCACTCGATGCCAGATTGCGCTGTTCGAGCGGATCGCGATCCAGATCAAAGAGCTGCTCGGTCCCATCGCGCAGGTCGTAGATGTACTTCCAGGGCCCTTCCCGGACGCCGAGCCGGAACTGGTCTTCGGCGACATAGAAGTACGCGCGGCGCGGGTGCCGCGAATCGAGCAGGCTGCGACCCTGCCAGTCGGGTGCGGGAGGAAATCCGGCGAGGGCCGCAATCGTGGGCGCCAGATCGACGTGCCCGCCCACGGTCTTCGAGCGCAGGGGCGAGCGATACGCACGCGGGAACCAGACGAGGAGCGGGACCCTCACGTCCTCCTCGTACACCGTCCATCCCTGAAAGTACGTGTCGTGCGGGTACCCGAAGGCCTGCCCGTGATCGCCGGTGACGACGATGAGCGTGTCGCGTTCGAGGCCGGTGCGGCGGACGGCGTCAAAGAGCCGGCCCAGATGGGTGTCGGTCTGGCGCAGCACGTTCAGATACCGTCCCATCTTCCACTCGTCGGGCACCGGTTCGCGAAGCAGCTCGAGCAGGGGAACGCCCGGGCTCGGCTCGTACGGATCGTGGGTCTGCGTCGTCCAGCCCATCAGAAAAAAGGGCCGAGTCTGCGCCTGCTCGACGAAGCCGACCATCCGCTCGATCATGCACCGGTCTTCGACGCCCCAGGAGGACAAGAGGTCCGGGCACTCGAGATCGCGATAATCGAGGACGTCGGCGAAGCCGCGGCCGTCGAGGAACTGCCGCCACCCCGCCCAGCTCAGGTCGCTCGGCGTCACAAACGCCGTCAGGTACCCGCGATCTCTGAACGCGGCGGCGAGCGAAGTGCCGGGCAGGGCCGGATACTGCACGGTCACCTCGCGGAAATCGAGTTTCGGGTACTGGGACAGCAGCATCGACGCAAGCGAATTGGAGCTGCGGCCGATGTGCGCGTAGAAGCTGTCGAAGACCAGGCCCCGGGACGACTCGGCCTCGAGCACGGGCGTCGTCTCGTAGAGGCTGCTATGGAGGCTGGTCCACTGCGCGGCCACCGACTCGAGCACGACGAGGATGACGTTCGGCGGCCGTCTGGCCGCGGCCGCGCGCGCGCTGATCGCCGCAGAGGCGCGTCGAACGAGCGCCGAGGACGCCTGCGTGAGGTCGGCAGCGGCCTCCCCAATGGGCCGGAAGTCGGCGAGGTCCTCCTCGGGAAATGCCTCCGGCATGCGCACCGCGCCGCCACCGCTCACGGCCTGCCACCAGGACGCCAGAAAGACCGTATGCGCGTTCTCTGCGATTCGCCGGTCGGTCCGGCCGCCCCATTGGGCCACGAACACATTGTGGCCGACCAGCGTCCAGACCGACACCACGGCAAAGGCGATTGACCCGGTCCACCTGGCACCAGCCACTCGTTGGCGTACGAAGGCAGCCAGCCGACGCGTCGTCAGAACCAGGGCCAGATAGGCGAGGGGTACACCGACCAGGCCCATGATGGCGCCGGGCGTGAGATGTGCGCCCACCGACGAGCGCACCATGCGCACGTCGCCGACCAGCGCAAGGATCGGGTAGGTCAGGAACCGCCCGAAGATGTCGAACAGCAGCACGTTGACCACCGCGTAGAGGCACGCGAGAGTCGCGACACCGAGGAACACCAGTGGCACGGCGCGCGTGGCGAGCCGCGCCGTCGCGCCCCGGCCGGGTGCTCGTGGGCGCCTGAGCGCCACGCGCGCGACGACCCACACCCAGATGGCGAGCCATACGTCGGCGTACGAAATGGCGGCGAGTGCGAGCACGTAGTCCGGGATGCTGCCCGGGTCGACGAGCCGTGGCACGCCGAGATGGTAGGCCTTGATCGCCACAAGTACGATCGCCAGCCAGACGCCGGCCCAGAACGATCGCCGCACAGCGGCCGCGCGATGGACGTCCAGCCGGGAGGCCGCGGTGAGCACCGAAGGGATCTTGCCACGAATGGCATTACGAGTGCTCACCGGCTGAGGTCGTCTCAGGTCGCTCGTCGGTTGCCGCGAGGTTGACGGTCGGGCACAGACAGGCGCCTGCGGCCGAAGCCACCCGCTGTCGAACCTCGGCGCTGAGCGGCTCACATGTGTCGATAGCCGTCTATCGGGCGTAGCGGTCCGAAAGAGCCGTAAACGCCGCCTTGGGCTCCCAGGCCATGTCCGGGTAGGTAGGTCCAGTGCCGCGTTCGAGCACCTTCACGACGCCGTAGCTGGCCATATCGAAGTCCTCGCTCGGCGTGCTGCGGTGCGGCAGGTCGTAGCGCGCAAAGGTGTTGACGAACGCGGTGTCGACCCCTTCGGCCTCGAAAATGTCCAACAGCTCGTGCAGGTAGGTGGCTTGTTCCTGCTCGTCGCGCGTGTACTCGCCCTTCAGCCGGACCGGCCCGCCGTCGCTGCCCCATTCCACGATGGTGTCGCCGCGGCCGCCCAGATCGGCCGCACCGCGGTGCGTGGTACACCCGAACTCGGTGATCGCCACGGGCTTCCCCTGCGCAACGAGGGCGCGAATGCCGTCGCGATAGCGGTCGGCGACCTCGATCGAACGGTAGCCGGCATCGGTCGAGATGAAGTCGAAGGGGGTCCAGTCAACACGCTCGAACGGCAGCGAGGCGTAGCTGAGCTTGCCGCGGAACCGCTCGCGGACGAGGCCGACAGCCTTGCCGAGGAAGTCGTGAATGCGCGCGGGGACTGCGGCCATCTGTGCGCGCAGGCGTGGCGTGCCCAGCAGGTCGATCCGGTCCTTGAGGGTCTCGCCAGGCAGGAACCCAACCGTGAAAAGGCTCACTTCAGAGCCCGTGAGGAACACGACCTCGGCCCCCTGCTGGCGTACCCGCTCGGCGCGCTCAGCACAGTCGGCGAGCAGCTCCAGCAGCTGGTCGGCAGTCAGATCGTTGGTGAACGGCGAAAACCAGACTTCCAGGCCGGCGGCAGCAGCGTGACTGGCGGCGATCTCCAGCCGGCTTGGATCGCCCCCGGTGACGCGCACGGCGTTGCAGTGCAAATCCTGGCGGATGATGAGCATCTCACGCTTCACGACCTCCGGGTCGAAGGGTTCGTGGGTGCTCGCACCGGCGCGGAGAAAACCGGTGTCGTAGGTGATGCCTTTGCCTCGCAGACGTTTCACAACCACACCTCGGTGCGATGTCTACTTTTTCAGCAATTCGATCTTCCCCGGCAAGGATCCGGGACGCCAAGGTCCAAGGCCGAAGGCCCACGGACGAGATCCTGCGCCCTACCGCACCGAGATGCCGTGCGCGGTCAGAATCTGCCCGGTTGCCCGCCGGAACCGCGCCAGACCCTTGCCGAGCTCCACCTCGGCGCGCGCGTGCTGCGTGCGGCTGGTGATCATCGATGTCTGCCGCTGGAGGACGAGGAAGACCGTGGAGGTGCCGGCGGCGAACTGGCGCTGCTCGCTGGCGTACAGCCCCTCGGCCGACGCGCGGGCGGCAGCGGCAGAAGCCAGCGCCGCGCTGCCCGACACGACCGCCTGGAGCGCATCGCGGACTTCCGCCTCGACTGCCTGCTCGAGCCGCCGGCGCTCGAGATCGAGACGCCGCCGTTCGGCAAGCGAGGAGGCGACACGCGCCTCGGCGGTCCGATTCCGGAAGGGCAGCCCGATTCGCACGCCGACTTCCACGGTCGGGAAATCCTGTTGGAGGAGCGTCGACAGCGACTGCGCCACGCCGCCAGTCAGCGACGCAGGAACCGTTCCGGAGAATCCGCCAAACTCCGAGGAGAGCGGAGCGAGACCCTGCAGGGTGGACAGCGTGTTGAGGCGATCGATCAAGGGGAAAAAGCCGGTCGTGAACGGGTTGGGACCCGGGGGAATCACGTGGCCGGCAAGACCGGAGCTCGTGTACGTGCCGACCAGGTCGATCTGTGGTCTCGTCTGATCGCGGAGAAACCGTCCGTTGACCTCGTTGACCGACGCCGCGATGGTCGCCTGGACCAGCTCCGGGCGGCTGGCAAGCGCGTCGCGTACGGCCTCCTCGACCGACTGGCCGGGTAGCTCGGCTGGCGGCAGGGTCGTCGGACGGAGCGCGCTCGACCACAGCGGCGAGCCGCGGTCCGGCAGCATGAGCGCCTTCAGCCGATTCTCGGCGCGGGTCAATGCCGCCTGCGCGGCGTAGAGGCTCTGCTCGAGCATCGAGACCTGTGTCTCGGCCTCGAGGACGTCGACGGGAGCCGCAAGGCCCTGGGCCACGAGGCGCCGATTGCCAGCGACCTGTTCGCGAGCCAGCGCGAGTCCCTCCCGCTCGACCGTGAGACTTCGATTCGCAAACGTCAGGTCCCAGTACGCGAGCTCGGCTTCGAGCGTGATGTCCATGACGCGCTGGCGAAACTGCTCGTCCGACATCGTTTCGTTTCGCCTGGCGAGCTCGAGCTGGCGGCGGGGATCGTCCACCTGACGCCCGCGGAACAGCGGCTGCACGACGCTGAGGCTCAGCTCGCTCGGGAACTGGGGGTTCAGCGTGACGAATTGATTGTCCGTTGTCAGCCGGCGGGAATTGAAAGCCGCCTGATATTGGGTGCCGGAACCGGGCAGAAGACCCGAGACCTGCGGACCGAAGAACAGATTCTGCTGCTGGAGCTTGCCGCTGGCCGACCCGCCGATGATCGAGCTGATGGGCATGACCTGATGTTGAAGCGACGTCTGCACGGCGAGCTGCGGATCGAAGGCGCCGGCCCGGGCGGCGACGTCGTTGACGGCCAGTTCGCGCGCGATCCGCGCCACCGCCACGTCGGCGTTGGCGGAGAGTGCCTGGGTGATGGCGTCCTCGAGCGACAAGTCCGTGTCGCGGGTCACGCCAACGCGGGGCGGTAGGCCGCCTGTCGGCCCCTCGACTCGTTGGGCGGCCGGACCGGCCCCCGCGATCATGATGAACGCGAGTGCGAGCGCCCCGCCGCCTCGGCTACTCACGGCCATCCTCGACGGCAGGTTCCCTCCGCGCCGCGAGTGTGAAGCCCACGCTGACAGACGGGCCGACGCTCACGTCTTGAAGCGGCGTCCGCGCTGCCGCACCCCCTGCACGCACGCGCGCCAGCACCCGTCGGGGCAACGTCTGCAGATCGTCGAAGAGCGAGTAGAACACCGGCACGGCCAGGAGCGTCAGCAACAGGCACAGCGACTGCCCGCCGGCGACCAGCACGCCAATAGAGCGGTTCGTCATGGCGCCGGCCTCGTTCGACACGACCAGCGGCAGCATGCCGGCGACGAGCGCAATCGTTGTCATCAGGATCGGGCGGAGACGCTCGCGGTTCGCCTGGAGGATGGCCTTGTCGCGCGGCAATCCCGCCGCGCGAAGACCGTTGGTGTGGTCGATCTGCAGAATGGCGTTTTTCTTGACGATGCCGAACAGGAGCAGCAGCCCGAGCCCGGCAAAGACGTTGATGGACTCGCCGGCGACGAGCAGCGACAGGATGCCGAACGGGACGGCGAGCGGGAGCGTCAGAAGAATGGTCACCGGGTGGATGAACGACTCGAACTGCGACGCGAGGACGATGTACATGAAGATGAACGACAGCGAGATGGCGAGGACGAAATACGACGCCGTCCGGCCGAGCTCGACCGACTGGCCGGCCGGCTGGGCCACGTAGTCGCGTGGAAGCTGCATGTCGCGGACGACCCCGTCGATGGCGGCCATCAGGCCCGCCTGGTCGCCGCCTGGCGCGACCTGGGATGACAGCGTGACCTGGCGCTGCCGGTTGAGCCGCTGAATGCTGGATGGTCCGGTCGCCGGCACGATCCGGACGACCTCTCCGAGCGTGACAGGGTCCCGTCGGCTCGACGCCACGGTCAGCTGCTCCAGGCCGCGCAGGCTCGTGCGGAAGCGCTCGTCGGCCCTGAGCGTCACGTCGTACTGGTTGTTGCCCACGTTCAGGGTGGTCACGTTGTCGCCCGCCACCAGCACGTTCAGCGCCTGCGCGACGTCCTGCACGCGGACGCCGAGATCGGCCGCCCGCTGCCGATTGATCTCGACGCGCAGCTCCGGTTTGCCGATCACCAGCGAGGAATCGGCGTCGACGGCGCCGGGCAGTTCCTTGATGCGCGACAGCAGAAGATCGGAGTACCGGGCAAGCTGGCCAAGGTCCGGGCCCGCAATGGAGTACTGCACGCCGCTTCCGGGTCCGCCGCCGGGACCACCGCCCGGCTGGACCGAGGTCCGGAGCGTCGCGGGATAGTTGGTCCGCAGGTGCTCGCGCGTTCGTACCATGAGGGCCTCCTGCGAGGCCTGACGCGCGTTCTTGGGCACGAGGGTGACCGCGATTGAACCAGTGTTGGTTTCCGGTACCCCGCCCATCCCCATCATGCCGAGGCCCGGCCCGCCGTTGCCGACCGTCGTCAGCGTGTCGGTCACCTCCGGGAACGCGCGGAGATCGCTGGCCATGCGTTCGAGCACCGTCAGCGTCGCGGCCAGCCCCGAGCCCTCCGGCGTGCGGACGTTGACCTGGAACTCCGATCGGTCGTCGTCGGGCACGAAGTTCTTGCCGATGCGCTGGAACAGCGGCACGATGCTCGCGACGACCAGGATGCTCGCAACGACTACGGTGACCCGATGGCCCATCGACCAGCGGAGCATCGCCATGTACGAACGCTCGATCGGCCGGAACAGCCACGATTCCCTAGAGACCCTGGCCCGATGACCCGGGCGCGCCGCCGGGATGAACCGCGAGCAGAGCATGGGCGTCAGCGTGAACGACACCAGCAGCGACACGCCGATCGCGAAGGCCGCCGTCAGGCCGAACGAGGACATGAAGCGGCCGACCATCCCCCCCATGAACCCGACGGGCACGAACACCGCCATGAGCGAGAGCGTCGTGGCCATGACGGCCAGCCCGATCTCCTTGGTGCCCTCGATGGCCGCATCAAAGGGCGACATGCCCTTTTCCTCGATGAACCGGTAGATGTTCTCGAGCACGATGATTGCGTCGTCGATCACCACGCCCACCATCAGCGTCAGCGCCAGCATGGTCAGCTGGTTGAGCGTGTAGCCCATCAGCTTCATGAGCAGGAACGTCGAGATGATGGAGACGGGAATGGCGATGGCGGCGATGATCGTCGTGCGGATGTTGGCGAGGAAGAGGAAGATGACGGCCGATGCCAGGATGCTGCCGAGCAGCAGGTGGTGCTCCAGGGAGTCGACCGCGGCGTTGATGAACTCCGACTGGTCGTTCACGACGTCCATCTGGATGTCTGGCGGCAGCGCGGCCGCGACGACCGCCAGCCGCTCCTTGATGGCCTGGGCCACCGCCACCGTGTTCCGCCCCGACTGCTTGGTGACGACCAGCGTCACGGCAGACCGGCCGTTCAGGAAGGACGCCGTGCGAAGCTCCTCCTGGGCATCGCGGACGGCGGCGATGTCCCTGACGCGGACGACGTAGCCGTTGCGCGTGGCGATGGCGACCGACGCGAAGGCGTCGGCGTCGGTCAGGCGTCCCATCGTGCGGACGGTGAGCTCCTGGGCGCCGATCGGCACGTGCCCTCCCGGCAGCTCGACGTTCTGCTGTCGGAGCCCTGCCGCGACCTCTGCCGTCGTGACGTTGTACGCGCGCATCCGGTCCGAATCGAGCTGCACCTGGATCTCGCGCTCGGCCCCGCCGACGAGCCGGACGTCCCCGACACCGCTGATGTTTTCGAGCCGCTGCTTGATCCGCTCGTCGGCGATGAGCGTGACGTCGCGCAGCGGGCGTTCGCCGGCCACGGCGATCTGCAGGATCGGCATGGCGCCGGGATCGAACTTCTGAATGACTGGCGCGAGCGCGGTCTCGGGCAGGTCCGGGATCACGAGATTGATGCGGTCCCGCACCTCCTGCGCGGCGACGTCGCCGTCCTTCTCGAGGAGGAACATGAGCACGACCTGGGACCGTCCCTCCACCGACGTCGACCGCAGCTCGTCGATGCCACTGATGGTGTTGACCGCCCCCTCTATCTTCTCCGTGATCTCGGTCTCGATCTGCTCGGGCGAGGCGCCCGGATTCGCCACCATGATGGAGACGGTGGGCACGTCGATGTTCGGCATCAGATCGACGCTGAGCCCGATGAACGAGTACCCGCCGACCACGGTCAGCGAGAGGACGAGCATCGTGGCGAAGACGGGGCGGCGGACGCAGAGCTCGGCGAGCTTGTGCATGCTGGTAACCCCTTACCGGCTGCCGCCAGCCGTGCCGGCGGGATCCCGTGTGGCGAGCTGGACCGTCGCCCCGTCGAAGAGCTGCGGCAGATGGCTGGTGGCCACGAGCGCCTCGCCCTCAACGCCCGAGAGCACACGCGCCATCCCGTCCGCCTCCTCGCCAAGCTGCACGACGCGCACCCTGACGCGGTCCCCTTCGACCACATACACGATTGAAGACTCGCCGTTCGCGATCGCGCTCACAGCCGCGCGCGGGACGAAGAACGCGGCCTCGGTCGTCGGAAGCGCAATCTCCGCGGTGCCGAACATCCCGGGGGTCAGCCGTCCGTCTGCATTGGCAAACCGGGCCTCCACCGTCATGGCCCGCGAGCCGGGGTCGATGGTGGGGTTCCTGGCCGTGATGGTTCCGGAGAAGACCACGCCCGGATGCGCCGGAACTTCCGCGCGAACCTGCATGCCGGTCACGAGCCGCGCCGCGTGCGACTCTGACACCTGAAGCGCCAGCTTGATGGGCTGGATCCGCACAATCGTCACGACCTTCGAGGCGGGGGTGACGTACTCGCCGACGGCCACGGGGCGTTCGCTGACATACCCGCCGAAGGGCGCGAGGACATTGGTGTCAACGACCGCCTTCTGGGCAAGCGCCTCGCGGGCCCTCGCCTGCGCGACCGCGGCCTCGGCCGTCGCGACCTGCGTGGTGAGCTTCTCGTACGCGCTGCGGGAAATATCACCGCTCTGGACGAGCTCGGCATGACGCGAGACCTCGGCTCGGGCGTTCTGGGCCTGCGCCTCGACCTGCTGCAGCGTGGCCTGGGCCTGGGCCAACTCGAGTCGGGCACTGCGGTCATCCAGCCGGACAATGAGGGTGCCCGCCCGTACCCGGTCGCCGACGCTGACCGGCGTGGCGACGACCGATCCGGACACGTGGGGCGTGACGTCGGACGACTCGTCGGCGGCGAAGGTTCCGGTGGCCCGGATGATGAGCGGCACGTCGCGCGCGACGATAGCCGCAGTCGTCACGGCAATCGCGTCCTGCCTGGCCGCAGGCGCCTCGCGTCTGGGAGCTTCGGCCTCGGCTCCGCCGCAGGCGGATGCCAGCGCGGCGATCGCGCCGAGAAGCAGGGGACTCGCAGTGCGCACGGACAGTCTCACTGGACGGCTCCTCATGTCGTTGACGACCGCCGCCGCGTGTCTCTCGCGGTCTTTGGGGCCGGTCGTTCCTCCGCCGGCGGCGACGAGGCGGACCCCGCCCGCACGCCATCGAGAATCAGACGCGTAAACGCCTCGGTCACTTCGCGATCGGAGGGCCTGGCGAACTGACCGCCGAGAAGGTGGGTGACGAGACCGAAGTACGCCGGCAAGGCCACCAGCGCGAACGCCAGCAGGGCGGGATCGCCCGCCCGGAGCACGCCAGCGGTCTGACGGCGGGCCACGTATTCCTGCAGGAACGTCAGAGCCGGGCGCCCGAACAGCCGCTCGGACGCGGTGGCGAGCTCGTGCCCCTCGAGGGCCGCATGCAACATCAGCCGCTCGAAGTCGGGATCGCGCCGGTAGTTGTCGAGAATCGTGCGCACCAGCTCGTGCACCAGCCGCGCATCGTCGTCGCGCCGCGCGTGACGCCGAAGCGCCTCGATCCGGGCATCGAGACCGGCCTGGCGAGCCTTTTCGCACAGGATGGCCGCGTACAGGTCCTCCTTGGTCGAGAAGTGTCGGAAGAGCAGTCCCTCGCTGACGCCCGCGGCCTCAGCGATGGCCTTGGTCGTGGTCCCGCGAAATCCGCGCGTCGAGAACAGGTGCAGCGCGGCTTCGATGAAGTGCTGGCGGCGCTGCTCGGCGTGCATGCGGCTCTTCGTGGTGCCGAGGGAAGGAGACGTGGCCGTGACGCTGGTCTGCATGGTTTCCTCGCTGGGGGCGGCGACAACAGTGGCGGCGGACGACCGGCTCATGAGTGGGCACTTGCTCTACAAAAGTGAGCACTCACATTTGTGATCATGCCGTTCGGGTGGGCGGCGTGTCAAGCAGGAGCCTGGACCAATCTCTGGAACTACTTGCTCTCCCAGTCCACATCCCACCGGATGTTGAGCCAGGTGATGGTGCCGTTCACGCCGCTGACCCCGTGCGGTACGTTCGCCGGGATGAACTCGACGTCGCCGGCCTTGAGGAGGTGCGACTGGCCGCCGACGATTCTGCCGTTCTCGATGCGTCCCCCTGTGGTTATCGTCCCGCTGCCCTCGATGACAACCCACAGATCGACCGTCCGCGGATGCACGAGCGCCGTTTCGGCCCCCGAGATGCGGCGAATGTTGATATTGAACTTGCCGCCCTCGATCATGCGCAGCGTGGGCAGCTTTCTGGCGTCCATGTCCTTGAGGTACTCCGCCAGCTTCTCCTTGGAGATCGGCACAGCGCGGTCGGTGGGCGCGCGCTCGACGATCACGACTCCAGCGTCGCCGGCGGTACCGCGCCCGGCCCCGCCGGTTCGGCCGCTCTGTTGAGCGCTCACGGTCTGAGCGACCGCCAGCATGGTGATCGCGACGAGGCGCGCGAATGCGACTGCAGTCATGAAGTCCTCCCTGCCGTGATCCCGCCGCGGAGCTGGGGAGATCCGCGCAAGCCACCGACAAGCCGCCGAAGGACGTCTTGCCGGCCTGCGGAGTTGGGCGTGCTTCGCGACACTCAACTCGAAACCGCGAACAGTTTTCGTTTCGGTGCGTGCTCAGCCGCGCAGGTGCTTGTTGAAGAAGTCGAGCGTGCGCTGCCAGGCAAGCCTGGCTGCGGCCTCGTTGTAGCGCGGCGTCGTGTCGTTGTGGAACCCGTGCTGAGTCCCCTCGTACGTGTGCGCCGTGTAGGATTTCCCGTTGGCCTTGAGCGCGGCTTCAAAGGCCGGCCAACCCTGGTTGACGCCCTGATCGTTGGCTGCGTAGTGAATGAGCAGGGGCGCCTTGATCCGGGCCGTGTCCTCGGCGCTCGGCTGACGACCATAGAAGGGAACCGCAGCGCCCAGGTCAGGCATGCGCACGGCGAGCTGGCCGGCGACGCCCCCGCCGAAACAAAACCCGACCGCTCCGATTCGGCCCGTGCACTCGGCGTGCGCCTTGAGCCACCCGACAGCCGCCACGAAATCCTCAATCATCTTCGGGCCGTTGACGGTCCTGAACGCCGCCGCCCCTTTCTCATCGTCGCCCGGGTACCCGCCCACTGAGGTGAGCCCGTCGGGAGCGAACGCCACGAAATTCGCCACGGCGAACCGTCGCGCCACGTCTTCGATGTACGGGTTCAATCCTCGGTTCTCGTGGACGACGAGCACGCCGGGCAGCCTGCCGGGGGGACTTGCGGGCCGAGCGAAATATCCGCGTATCGTGCCGTTGCCAGCGGGCGACTGGACCGTCGCGTAATCGACCTTGAGGCGCGTGTCGTCCTTCGAGACCTGCTGCGCCCACGCGTAGTTGGGCCTGAGGCTTTCCCAGATGGCGGTCGCGGTGAGTCCGCCGACAGCGAACTTCGAGGCGCGATCCAGGAACTCGCGTCGGCTGATGTCGCCGTGCTGGTACTCGTGGAAGATGTCGAGCAGCTCCTGCGGGTAGTCGGAGGCCGTTTTTCGCTCCATAGAGACTCCTTGGGGGCAGCGATCACCGCTTGGCTTTCAGCGATCAGCTTTCAGCGAACAGCAAACAGCAATCAGCGACCCACCGCTGATGCAGTCTTGCCGCTGAAATCCGATAGCTGATGGCTGACAGCCGATCGCTGACAGCCGATCGCTGACCGCTACTTAATTCACCGCAAAGCAATAGAACAGACCCGCGCCCCCGGTGGCGACGAGATTCTGCTGGCTGCACCCTTTGCTGGGGTGCGTGGCGTTCCACGAGCTGTTGCCGCCGCCCTGCTTGTCCGAGTGGCCCAGCTGCGCACTTCCAGCGCTGTTGCTCGTCCAGTTGTTGCACGTGTGATCCTGGCCGTCGGTGTAGGCGCGTCCATCGGCCGTCGAACCGGTCAGGATGTCGTGCTCGTTCGGCTTGTCGCCGACGCCGTTGACGGGCGTGTTTTTCTCGGTGAGGGCAAACATCTTGCCGAGCGCGTTGCCGATGCGGGCCTGCTCGATCGTATCGCCGTGCAGGTTGCCGAGGTCCGCGGCGATGCGCTGGCCGCGGGCGTTGAACCACGGGCCGCTGCCGATGCGGTCGCGCGCGTTCACGGCGCCCGGACCCTGCGTGCTGAGATAGGCGCGCCAGGTCGCCGCGCCGCGTCCGGCGGCGGCCGCGAGCGACTGACAGTGCGCGTCGGCGCCGGCCAGGCCGCCGAGGTTGGCGCCATCACCCTTGCCGACGCTCGTGACGAAGAACGACATCGGCTGCGGCTGGGCCGGCTGCTGTTGAGCCGCCACGAACCACGCGGCCGCTGGAACGGCCACGCCGACGGTGACGAGAAACAATCGCACCTGCTTCATACCGTCCTCCTCGAAGTCCTGACTGCCCGGAGCCGGCATCTTACCCGAGCGCCGCGGCTGGTCCAAGATTTCTTTTCCCCGTGCCCGGGGGCTATAGTGCTCGCCACAACTCAGACCGAGGAGGGCCGATATATGCGGCGGCACCATGTGCTCGGCGGCCTTGGGTTTGCGGTGGCGGGCGCACTGGCCGCCTGGCCGGCCTGCGCCCCCGCCCGCGCCCAGACAGGCGCGACGGTGTTCGAAGGAGCGCGCCTCGTCGCCGACGGCGATCGCCCTCCGATCGAGGACTCGGTGTTTGTGGTGCAGGGCGCCACGATCACGGCGGTCGGACGGCGTCGTGACGTCCGCGTGCCGGCGGGCGCCCTCCGAATCGACCTCAGCGGCAAGACGGTCATGCCGGCGATCATCAACCTGCACGGCCATGTCGGATACCTCAAGGGCGACACCTTCCTGGCGGCCAACTACACGCGCGAGAACATCCTCGATCAGTTGAACCAGTACGCGTACTACGGCGTGGCCGCGGTGGTCACGACCGGGACCGACGCGGGCGAGCTGACGTACCAGATCCGCAACGCGTCGCATCCCGGCGCGCTCCTTCGTACCGCCGGGCGCGGGTTTG
>CAZCEL010000040.1:0-3180 GCA_964497175.1 uncultured Bifidobacteriaceae bacterium | reverse complement strand
GGGTTTGCCGCCCCCAACGCGGGCCCGGGCTTCCCCGCCATGCGCGACGCGCCGTACGGCGTGACGACCGAGGCGGAGGCGCGGCGGTACGTGCGCGAGCTCGCCGAAAAGAAGCCGGACTTCCTCAAGATCTGGGTGGACGATCGCAACGGCACAGTTCAGAAGCTGGGTCCGGCGCTGTACCGGGTGATCATCGACGAGGCCCACAAGCAGCGCCTCAAGGTCATGGCGCACGTGTTCTACCTGGCCGACGCGCGCGACCTGGTGGAGGCGGGCGTGGACGGATTTCTTCACCTCGTTCGCGACGCCGAAATGGACGTGGCCCTCGCCAGGCGGATGAAGCAGCGCGAAGTGCTGGTGACGCCGAACCTGGGCGTGACCGGACGCAACGCCGCGAGCGGGCCACCCTGGTTCGATGACCCGCTCGTCGCCGAGACCGTTCCCGCGGCGGTGCTCCAGCAGATCCGTCAGGCGGCGGCCGGCAGAAGTCCGGCAGCCCGCGCCGCGGCGGCCGCGTCGTACGCCCGGCAGTTGCGCAGCCTGTCGACGCTGGTGGGCGCCGGCGTCACCATCGCCCTTGGCGACGACACGGGTATCCCGGAGATGTTCCCCGGCTACAGCGAGCTCCAGGAGCTCCGCCGCATGGTCGAGGCCGGGATGACACCGGGGCGGGCGATCGTGGCGGCGACGCGCACGCCGGCCGAGCTGCTGGGCCTCAACCTCGGCACGATCGCTCGGGGCAAGAGCGCCGATTTCATCGTGCTGAACGCCAATCCCCTCGAGGACATCGCGAATGTCCGGACGGTTGCCCGGGTCTTCCTCCGCGGGCAGGAGGTCGATCGCGCGTCGCTCCGGGCGCGCTGGACGGGGAGTGGCAATCGATAACCAACCACCAGCGTGCGTCAGCCCTTCAGCATTCTGAACAGCTTCGCCACCGGGTCGTACAGCTGATCGACCACGCGCTCCTTGAGCGGGATGATGGCATTGTCGGTGATCGTGATGCTCTCGGGGCACACCTTGGTGCAGCACTTGGTGATGTTGCAGTAGCCGAGGCCGTGCTGGGCCTTGAGCGCGCGGGTGCGATCGTCGGTGTCGAGCGGATTCATCTCCAGCGCGGCCGTGTACACGAAATGCCGCGGACCGACGAACTCGCCGAAGAGACCATGATCCCGAAGCACGTGGCACACGTCCTGGCAGAGGAAGCACTCGATGCACTTGCGGAATTCCTGGACGCGCTCGACGTCCACCTGCGCCATGCGCCACGTGCCATCCGGGGCGTCCGGCGGTCTGGGCTTGAAACGCCTGATGGACTGCTTCGCCCCGAAATTCCACGAGACGTCCGTGACGAGATCCCGGACCGGCGGAAAGGCGCGCATCGGCTCGATCGTGACCGGCGTGGACAGATCGAGCTGATTGAGCCTGGTCATGCACATGAGCCGGGGACTGCCGTTCACCTCGGCCGAGCACGAGCCGCACTTGCCGGCCTTGCAGTTCCAGCGGACGGCGAGATCGTTGGCCTGCTCGGCCTGGATCTGGTGCACCGCATCGAGCACCACCATGCCCTCTGACACGCCGGTGGTGTAATCCGAGAATGCCCCGCCGGCGGCGTCGCCGCGCCAGATCCGAAATGTCGCACTCGACGCCATCACTTCATCTCCTCGATGATGCGCTTGAGCTCCTCGGGCATCGGCGGAATCGGCGCCCGTGCGATCTCCATCCCTCCGTTGCGGCCCTTGCGGACGACGAAGTTGAAGGTGGCGAACGCCTCGTCCTTGCCCGGATAGTCGTCGCGAAAATGCCCGCCGCGGCTTTCGCGGCGCTCGATGGCCGACCGGGTGATGGCTTCCGACACCGTCAGCAGGTTGTGCAGATCGATCGCCGCGTGCCAGGCCGGGTTGTACTCGCGGTGACCGCCCACGCCGGCCCTGCTCGCACGCTCGCGCAGCCGGGCGAGGCCGTCGAGCGCGCGCGCCATCTCGGCCTGGGTCCTCACGATGCCGACGAGCTCCTGCATCAGGTCCTGGAGGGCGTACTGCACCTGGTAGGGGTTCTCGCCGGCGGGCCCCCGATCGAAGGACTCGAGCGCCCGCCGTGCCGCCTCCTCCACCTGATGCGGATCGACACTCGACCGTCCGGCTGTCCTGGCGTACTTCGCCGCATGCTCTCCGGCACGCTTGCCGAAGACGAGCAGGTCCGACAGCGAGTTGCCGCCGAGGCGGTTCGCGCCGTTGATGCCGGCGGCGCACTCGCCGGCCGCGAAGAGACCCGGCACCGTCGACATCTGGGTGTCACTGTCCACGCGTACGCCGCCCATGATGTAGTGGGTGGTCGGTCCCACTTCCATCGCTTCGGCGGTGATGTCGACGTCGGCCAGCTGCTTGAACTGGTGGTACATGCTCGGCAGCTTCTTCTTGATGTGCTCGGCCCCGTTCGGCAGCCGCGCCTTGATCCACGAGATGTCCAGGTACACGCCGCCGTGCGGGCTCCCGCGACCCGCCTTGATCTCGCGGACGATGCAGCGGCTGACGTGGTCGCGGGTCAGCAGCTCGGGCGGCCGCCGTGCCGTCTTGTCGCCCTGCGTGTAGCGCCACCCTTCCTCTTCGTCGTCCGCGGTCTGCGCGCGGTACAGCTCCGGGATGTCGTCGAACATGAACCGGCGGCCCTGGTTGTTCTTCAGGATGCCGCCCTCCCCACGCACGCCTTCGGTGACGAGAATGCCCCGGACGCTCGGCGGCCAGACCATGCCCGTCGGGTGGAACTGCACGAACTCCATGTCCATCAGATCCGCTCCCGCGTCGTACGCCAGGGTGTGACCGTCGCCGGTGTACTCCCAGCTGTTGCTCGTGATCTTGAACGCGCGCCCGACGCCGCCGGTCGCGAGGACGACCGCCTTGGCGCGGAACAGCTTGAAGCGGCCGCGCTCGCGTTCGTACCCGAAGGCGCCGGCGATGGCATCCCCATCCTTGAGCAGCCCGACGATCGTGCACTCCATGTGCACGTCGATGCCGAGGTGGATGCCGTGATCCTGCAGCGTGCGAATCATCTCCAGGCCGGTCCGATCGCCCACGTGCGCCAGGCGAGGGTAACGGTGGCCCCCGAAGTTGCGCTGGAGGATTCGGCCGTCGGTCGTGCGGTCGAACATGGCGCCCCAGGCTTCGAGCTCGCGGACCCGGTCGGGCG
>CAZCEL010000039.1:0-18342 GCA_964497175.1 uncultured Bifidobacteriaceae bacterium | reverse complement strand
GCACCGGGTCGGGCGGCGCGCATGCCGGCCATCTGCGCGTCGCCGGAGATCTCGGTGGCCCGCGCGAGGATGGCCCGTTCGTAGGGAGTCTTGACGAGCCGCAGGTCCCGCAGCAGGGGACCCGCATCGGTCGCGTGAAAGCCGAGGAACCGCTCGCGAAGCCGGTTCGCAAACGCGGTCGCCGACGAAGGGGCGTCGCCGAGGCCTCCGGGATTGAGCACCAGGGCGACGCGCGCCCGGCCCTCGTCGAGGGCCGTGAAGAACCGCGCGGCTTCGCTCTCGGTGATCGCGCCGTAGGCCCGCCGTCCCAGCATCGCCGCGACGAAGGGCTCGAACTGGTTGGCCGGCAGAACGGTCGCAATCCCTGTGCGCTCGGCCGCCTCTTCTCGGCTGAGGAGCCGACCCGACCAGTGCTCCTGGGCGGGATTGCGGTCCTTGACGAACAGGATCTCCCGGACACTCGAATTCCCCGGCATCACGACGAGCGTCGTCTGTTCCTGGACGAGACCGGTGAGGTAATAGAGATTGCTGTCCTGTCTGTATTCGTAGTCGACGTCGAGCGAGTAGGTGCGCGGCGGCGCGCTGAAGAGAATCAGCATGCCGTCAGGGCCGAGCCGCTCCATCACCCGGCCCCGGCGCCGAGCGAGATCCTCGCTGAGGGCATTCGCCTGTGCGAGCGACGACAGGGCCAGGACGATCGCCGCGGCGTGCCGGACGGCTCGATATGTGCGCATCGTTTCTTCTCAGTGTCGCGGCGCCGGGACTCCCAGATTATACCGGGGCTTTGCGCCTGTATTAAGATGGGCGCCGTGAAAGCAGACGTCCCGATTCCGTGCCGGCTTCGAGCGTTCCGTCCAGTGTTGCCACCCCGCCGTTGAGTCAGCCTCCACGCTCGCGCGTCCCGTTTCTCGTGCTGGCGGCTCTTGGTGTCGTGTACGGCGACATCGGGACGAGCCCGCTCTACGCACTCCGGGAATGTTTTTCGGGCAGCCACTCGATTCCGGTGACGAGCGAGAACGTGCTCGGCGTCCTGTCGCTGATCGTCTGGGCGCTCGTCGTGACCGTTTCCCTGGAGTACCTCCTGTTCGTCATGCGGGCGGACAACGCGGGCGAGGGAGGCATTCTTGCGCTGGTGGCGCTCGTGCGATCGAAGTCGGGTGCTCAGGCCCACGGAGCGCTGGTCGCGCTTGGCCTGTTCGGTGCGGCGCTCCTGTACGGGGACGGCATGATTACGCCTGCGATTTCCGTCTTGAGCGCCGTCGAGGGGCTCGGCATCGCGACAGAGCTCTTCGAGCCTTTCGTGGTGCCCACGACGGTCGCGATCCTGGTCGGGCTGTTCTTCGTGCAGCATCGCGGCACGGGCGGCATCGGCGCCGTCTTCGGGCCGGTCATGACGGTTTGGTTCGTCACGATTGCGGCCATCGCCTTGCCGAAGGTCGCGGCGAACCCCGTGGTGTTCGAGGCCTTGAACCCGCTGCAGGCTGCCGCCTTTCTGAGGGACCACGGACGTGAGGCCTTTCTCGTGCTGGGGTCCGTGTTCCTCGCCGTGACGGGCGCCGAAGCGCTCTATGCGGACATGGGCCATTTCGGGCGGGCTCCCATCCGTATCGCGTGGTTTGCGCTGGTGCTGCCGGCGCTCGTCATCAACTACTTCGGTCAGGGCGCGCTGCTGCTGGCCAATCCGGACACGCGCGTGAGTCCGTTCTTCAACCTCGTTCCCGGGTGGGGGCTGTATCCGCTGGTGGCGCTCTCAACATCGGCCGCCATCATCGCGTCGCAGGCGATCATATCGGGAGCGTTTTCGCTCACCCAGCAGGCGATTCAGCTTGGATACTCTCCGCGCTTTGACATCCGTCACACGTCGGCGCACGAGAAGGGACAGGTCTACATTCCGGAAGTCAACTGGCTGCTCATGATCGCGACTGTCGGGCTGGTGCTCGGGTTCGGATCGTCCACGAACCTGGCGGCCGCGTACGGCATGTCCGTGACGACGGCCATGATCATCACTCCGCTTCTCGCATACGTCGTGGCTCGTGAGCGATGGGGATGGAGCATCGGACGGGCGGCGACGGTCACCGGTGTCTTTCTCGTCATCGACCTGTCGTACTTCGGCGCGAACGTGCTCAAGATTGCCCATGGCGGCTGGTTCCCGCTGGTCGTCGCGGGCGCGGTCTACCTCGTGATGACGACCTGGCACACCGGACGGAGGCTCGTGGTCAGGCGGCTGGCCGCGACGGAGGTGCCCCTGAGCGCGTTCTTCGAGAACGTCAGGCGGCGGGCTCCGGTGCGCGTGCCAGGCACTGGGATCTTCATGACGGCCAGGGCCGAAGGAGCCCCACCCATCCTCGTGCACCACCTGACCCACAACAAGGTGCTGCACGAGCAGATCGTCCTGCTCACCATCCTTCCCGTCGATGTGCCAACCGTCGATCTCGACACCGCCGTCGATGTCGACGCGCTCGGCAACGGCTTCTATCGGGTCGTGGCGAGGTTTGGCTATATGGACGCGCCCGACGTGCCGGCGGCGCTGGAGCGCGCCCGCGCCCTCGGGCTGAGCTGGGACTCTGCGGACACGACGTACTACCTGGCGCACCTCACGCTGCTAGCGGCCGCGCCCGCGCGGCTCGGCATGATGGAGTGGCGCGACAAGCTGTTCGTGTTCCTCTCGAGGAACGCGCGCCGGGCCACGAACTTTTTCAGGATCCCGCCCGACCGCGTGGTCGAGGTCGGCATTCAGCTCGAGATGTAAGGGCCCGTCCGGGACGGGCCCCGAGCTACTTGTACGATGCGAACACGCTGCTGCGGCCGTCCTTCGTAAAGGTAAGCACGCTGTAGGGCTGCCGGGCGCCGCCTGCTTCCATGCCGGGCGAGCCCATCGGCATTCCAGGCACAGTGAGACCGGCGACCGCAGGTTTCTCGCGGAGCAGCCGGCGCACATCGGCCGCAGGCACGTGGCCCTCGAGAACGTATCCCTCGACTTTGGCCGTGTGACACGACGAAAGATTGCGTGTCACCCCCGCTTCCTGCTCGAGCGCCGCCAGCTTCGCGTTGTCCACGTTGTGGGCTTCCACCTGGAAGCCGTTCGCCCGGAGGTGTTCCATCCAGGCGCTGCAGCACCCTCACGTCGGGGACTTGTAGACAACGACCTTCGTCGGCTCCTGAGCTTTCTGCTGCGCCCCTGCAAATGACAGCCCGAGGCCCAGGACGAAGACCCCGGACGCCAGGGCGACAAGCGCACCTCCACGCATGTAAGCCTCCTTACGCACGCCCTTATTATCGCCTATCGCCTGTCGCGCCGCCTGGTCGAGACATTCCTCGCCGCTCAGGGAGCGTGACTCCGCCGTCGGCTCAGGATCGGCGCCCGATGTGCGCCGGGACCGCCGTGCGGACTCGGGACGCGGAGGATAGCACGGCCGCCGTATAATCACCTGCACCGGCAGCGAGCGCTGTCGTTTCCTCGTGTCCGGCATGGCGTCCGGAAAAGGAGCGGGCAATGCTTCGTCTGGTCACGTCCACCTCAGGTTCCGCCCGGCTTCAAGCGGCCATCCAGTTTCTCGAACAGCGTCCCCCCTCCGACGAAGTCCTGATTGTCGCGGCGTCGCGTGGCGCAGCCGACGATGTGGCCCGGGCGGTTGGGCGCAGGCTGGGTGCGACGTTCGGGCTGGCGCGTTTCAGCGTCGTCGAGCTGGCGGCACGCATCGCCGTCACCGAGCTCGTGTCCTCGGGACGGGCGCCGGTATCCGAGGCGGGCGCCCAGGCAATGGCCGCACGCGCGGTCTTCGATGCCGATGCGGCCGGCGAGCTGTCCTATTTCGGACCCGTCGCGATGCTGCCGGGATTTTCGAGGGCGCTCGCCCGGACGCTCCATGAGCTGCGGCTTGCCGGCATCGGCGCCAGTCGGCTCGCGGCGAAGAACGCCGACCTGGCGGGGCGCTCCGACGCGGATGCGGCCCATCAGGATGCAGGCGCAAGGCTGGCGCTGGCTGATCTCGGCTGCCTGCTCGCGCGCGTCGAGGCGCAGCTCGACCAGGCCGCGGTCAACGATCGGACCGGGCTGTTTCTGTCTGCATCGGCCGTGTGTTCTTCGCGGCCGGGCGCGTGGGCCGGACTCCCGCTGGTCCTCGTGGATGCGACTGCCGATTCGCACGCGGAGCGCACCTTTCTTGCGGCGCTGATCGCCCGCGCCTCTGAGGTGCTGGCGACCCTGCCCGAGGGCGACGAGCCGACCAGTCAGTGGTTCAGGTCGCTCGGCGCGACACTCGGTGTCGCGCCGGACCCGGCCGACCCGGCGAGCGACCTGGCCCACCTGCGACGGTACGTGTTTGCGGATCGGCCGCCGGTTCGCGAACGCGCCGGTGACGTCGGTCTGTTCTCGGCGCCAGGCGAGGGACGAGAAATGGTCGAGGTCGTCCGGCGGATCCTGGCGGAAGCCGAGCGCGGCGTGCCATTCGACGAGATGGCCGTGTTTCTGCGCACGCCACAGCAGTACCTGGGCCTGGTCGAGCACGCGTGCGCGCGAGGCGGCGTGCCGGTGTACTTCGATCGAGGCACACGCCGGCCGGATCCGGCCGGCCGGGCCTTCATGGCGCTTCTGGCTTGCGCGGCTGAAGGGCTGTCGGCCAGACGGTTCGACGAATACCTGTCACTGGGTCAGGTTCCCCAGGTTGGGCGTGGCGAGCAAGCCGCGCCCCCCGATGTGACGCCGCCGTCCGACGAAGCGTCCCGCGAGCTGGCGGCCGGCGACGAGCCGCCCGATGATTCCGATGCGGTCGTGCCTGAAGCTCCCGACCAGGATTCCGACGAACAGGCGGTCGTTGCGGGAACGCTGCGGTCGCCCTGGAAGTGGGAGGAGCTCATCGTGGAGTCCGCCGTCGTCGGAGGCCGGACCCGAGCCGAGGGAAGGGCACGGTGGCGCCGCCGGCTGGACGGCCTCGCGGCCGATTACCGGTTCCGGATCGCGGCGCTGTCTCGCGAGGAGCCCGAATCGCCACGCGTCCGGCGTTATCGTCGCGATCTTCGAAATCTGGCGCATCTTCGGGCGTTCGCGCTGCCGCTGATCGATGCGCTGGCGGAGTGGCCGGACCGGGCAACCTGGGGAGAGTGGCTGGACCGCTTCGCGGCGCTGGCGACGCAGGGACTGCGCCGGCCGGATCGCGTGCTGCGGACCCTTGCCGACCTGCGGCCCATGGCCGGCGTCGGGCCGGTTTCGCTCGAGCAGGCGCGCGACGTCCTGCACGATCGACTGGTCGCGCTGGACTGGGAGCCGCCCGCCCGCCGGTACGGCCGCGTCTTTGTCGGCACACCGCATCAGGCGCGAGGGCGCGCCTTCCGTGTCGTGTTCGTTCCAGGCCTGGCCGAACGCATCGTGCCGCAGCGGCCCCGCGAAGATCCCCTGCTGCTCGACGAGCCGAGGAGCGCCCTGGACCACTCGCTCGCGCGCCAGGATGAGCGGGCCGCCACCGAGCGCCTGCTGCTCAAGATCGCGATTGGCGCGGCGACCGAGCGGCTGTACTTGTCCTATCCGCGCATGGATGTCGCCGAAACACGCGCCCGGGTGCCGTCGTTCTATGCGCTGGACGTCGTGCGGGCGATGACCGGTCGCGTGCCCGATCACCGCGTGCTCGCCGCCGAAGCGGCCGACGAGGCCGGAGCGTCGCTTGCGTGGCCTGCGCCACGGGACCCTGACTCGGCGATCGATGATCTCGAGCACGACCTTGCCGTGCTCAAGCCGCTCGTCGAGTTTCGTGATCGGTCCGCCGTCAAAGGACGCGCACACTATCTGCTCGATCTCAACCAGGCGCTCAGACGCTCGGTGATCAGCCGGTGGGCCCGGGACAAGCCGTCGTGGTCGTCGAGCGACGGCCTCGTCAGGGTGGCGCCGGAAACGGCGAGCGCGATCGCGGCGCATCGGCTGTCGAAGCGTGCGTACTCGCTCTCGGCCCTGCAGCGCTTCTCGATCTGCCCATATCAGTTCCTGCTGGCGACGATTCATCGTCTCGAGCCCTGGGACGAGCCCGAGCCGCTGATGCGGATGGATCCGCTCACGCGCGGCAGTCTCTTTCACGCCGTGCAGGCCGAGTTCTACCGGGCGCTCGAACGCGAGGGTGTGCGGCTCGACCCGGCCTCGCTGGCCGTCGCCGTGGCGATTCTGGAACGCGTGCTGGCGTCGGTGGCAGCCCGCTATGCCGAGGACCTCGCCCCGGCAGTCGATCGGGTGTGGCAGGACGAGATTGCCGAGATCGCGCGCGACCTGGGCATCTGGCTCCAGAGGACTGCGGAGGGACATGAGTGGACGCCGCAGTACTTCGAGTTCAGTTTCGGACTGCACGATGAGGGACGTGATCCTCGCAGTGTCGCAGATCCGGTCGTGCTCGACGGGGGCTTCGTGCTCCGCGGATCGGTCGATCTCATTGAAACCCACTCGACGCTCGATGTCCTCCGTGTGACGGACCACAAGACCGGCAGAGACAGATCCACGCAAGGCCTCGTCGTGGGAGGAGGCGCGACGCTGCAGCCCGTCCTGTACAGCGTCGCGGTCGAACGGGCGCTCGGCAAGAAGGTCTCGGCCGGCCGGCTGTACTACTGCACGACCGCCGGCGGGTTCGCCGAACATACGATCGACCTCAACGATTACGCGCGGTCGCAGGGACTCCAGGTGCTCTCAATCATCGACCGGTCGGTCGAGCAGGGATTCCTGGTGGCCGCGCCGCAGGACCGGGCCTGCACATGGTGCGACTTCCGGCCGGTATGCGGCCCCCGTGAGCAGGAACGCGTGCAGCGGAAGGCGCGGGACCGCCTGGCCGACCTGAGTGCCCTGAGGTCCATGCGATGAGCCTCACGACACACTCGGACGACGACGCGCGTGGTCTTATCGTCAACGCGCTTGACACCACGCTTGTCGTCGAGGCCGCGGCAGGGACCGGCAAGACGACCGAGCTCATCAACCGCATGCTGCGTGTGCTCGCGACGGGGCGCGCGACGGTGACCGAAATGGTCGCCGTGACGTTCACCGAAAAAGCCGCGGGCGAACTCAAGCTGCGGCTTCGAGAGCAACTGGAGAAGGATCGCGCCGGGACGGCCGACGCCCTGGTCCGCGAACGACTCGAGCGGGCGCTTGCCAGCCTCGAGGAAGCGCACGTGAACACCATTCACGGCTTCTGCGCGGACTTGATTCGCGAGCGCCCCGTCGAGGCGCACGTCGACCCGCTGTTCACCGTGCTGACCGAGCCGCAGGCCGATCGGCTGTACGACCGGGCGTTCACCGTGTGGCTTCACAAGGCACTGTACGGCGCGCCGGAGGGCGTTCGCCGGGCGCTCAGGCGAACCTCGGCGCCCGTCTTCGGGGAGAAGGGCAGCGACGGTCCCATCGACCGGCTTCGCCGTGCTGGACGAGATCTGGCCGAATGGCGCGACTGTCCGGCGCCCTGGCGGCGGCCGCCGTTCGACCGCGCCGGGGAGATCGATCGGCTGGTGGCACGGCTGCACCGCCTGGCCGAGCTGACCGAGGAGCCCTCTTCGAGGCGGGATAACCTGTTCGCCGACACCGACGGTGTGCGCCGGCTGAGCCGGCAGATTCGCCTGGAGCAGTCCTTCGGCCAGCGCGATCTGGACGGCTGGGAATCGAGGCTGATCGACCTGCTGCGCGATCGGGGATTCTCGCGGACGCGGAAGGGCAGCGGCTACAACTACCGGCGGGACGTGGCCCGCTCGACCGTGCTCGAGGCCCGCGACGAGCTGTTCGGTGAACTCCAGCAGTTCAGGCGCGAGGCCGACGCGGACCTGGCCGCCGCCCTGCAGCAGGAATTGCAGGGCGCCACGGACAAGTACCAGGAGCTCAAAGCGGCCGCCGGAGCGCTCGACTTCAAGGATCTCCTGTTGCTCGCGCGGGATCTCATACGGGGGAACGCCGAGGTTCGGCGGCACCTGCAGGAGAAGTTCACGCGCGTGTTCGTCGATGAGTTTCAGGACACCGATCCGGTGCAGGCCGAAATCCTGATGTTGCTGTGCGCCTCGGATCCGGACACCACGGACTGGACCGCCGCCACGCCGCGTGCCGGCAAGCTGTTCATCGTCGGTGATCCCAAACAGGCCATCTACAGGTTCCGTGGCGCTGACGTGGCCACCTACTGGCGCGTGAGCCGCCAGATTGCCGAACGCGGCGGACGCGTGATTCAGCTCACGACCAGCTACCGGAGTGTGCCGGACATTCAGGAGTTCGTGAACGCGGCGTTCTCCCGCGCGATGAGCAGAGACGAGGGCAGCCTGCAGGCCGCGTACATCGCGCTCTCGCGAGACCGCCCGGGAAACACGTCGCAGCCGGCCATCGTCGCGCTGCCGGTGCCCCGGCCGTACTCGAAGCGAAGCACTTTTCTCCAGCCATCCGCCAAGGCCATTGACGAGTCGCTTCCCGACGCGATCGGAGCGTTCATTGCCTGGCTCGTCGACGAGCGCCACGGCTGGGCGGTTGGCGAGCCGCAGGCCGATGGCTCCGAACGTCAGGTGGCGATTCAGCCCAAGCACATCGCCGTGCTGTTTCGTCGATTCGTCAGTTTCGGCCAGGACGTCACGCGGCCCTACATCGACGCGATCGAAGCGCGAGGGATTCCGCACCTGCTGGTGGGCGGCAAGGCGTTTCACGGGCGCGAGGAAGTGGAGACGATTCGGGCGGCGCTTGCCGCCATCGAATGGCCCGACGACGAGCTGTCAGTGTTCGCCACGCTGAAGGGGCCGCTCTTTGCCATTGACGATGAGCACTTGCTGGAGTTCAGGCACCGCTTCGGAGCGTTTCATCCCTTCCGTGTCCCGATGGAGCTCGGCGGCAATTCAGGGCGGGAGCTGGCGCTGACGGGAGAGCCCACGGGTCAGCTCATGGGCATTGCGGACGGGCTGCGCCTGTTGCAGCAGCTGCACCGCGGTCGCAACTACCGGCCCGCTGCCGACACCATCGGCCGCCTCCTCGCCGAGACGCGCGCGCACGTGGGGTTCGTGCTCCGGCCGGCCGGTGAGCAGGCACTGGCCAACGTCCTGCACGTCGCCGAACTCGCGCGCCAGTACGAGGCCGCCGGCGGCATCTCCTTCCGCGGCTTCATCGACCAGATGCGCGGGGCGGCCGACTCGGAAGGGGCGGAGGCTCCGATCCTGGAAGAAAGCAGCGACGGCGTGCGCGTCATGACGGTTCACAAGGCGAAAGGCCTTGAGTTTCCGGTTGTCATTCTCGCGGACCTGACGTGCAAGATGTCCCGCAACGATGCCAGTCGTCATCTCGACGCGGCCGCGCGGCGATGCGCCCTCAGGATCGGGGGCTGGGCACCGCACGAGCTGCACGATCACGAAGTGGAAGAGGCCTCCCGCGACGAGGCCGAAGGCGTCCGCCTGGCGTACGTGGCGGCGACCCGCGCGCGCGATCTGCTGGTCGTGCCCGCGCTTGGCGACGGCCCGTGGGAAGGCGGGTGGTTCGCGCCCCTCAACAGCGCCCTGTATCCGCCTGTCGCCGCGCGCAGCACTCGGTCGCGAGGACCCGCCTGCCCGGCGTTCACATCGAGGGACTCGGTGCTCGAGCGACCCAACGACGAACCGGCC
The DNA here is from genome assembly GCA_964497175.1 of uncultured Bifidobacteriaceae bacterium. Classification (GTDB taxonomy): domain Bacteria; phylum Acidobacteriota; class Vicinamibacteria; order Vicinamibacterales; family CAVVIG01; genus CAZCEL01. The sequence continues at coordinate 8,763 of CAZCEL010000039.1, read as the reverse complement.
GGACCCTCGACGGTCGCCCCCGGCCTGCACACGTTCCCCATTGGTGGCTACGGCGTGGTCTGGTGGGATCCCGGTCTGGGCGGAGGGCTCGTGCTCGGCGAGAAGGCGCCGTTTGGCGTGCGACGCAGCGATCTGATCGTCAAGGACGTTCCCCGCCAGGTCGTCGACGAAGGACGTGCGCGCTACGATCGCTGGCGGCACACTCGGGAGCACGCGCGCGAGGCGGGAGCGTCGCCTTCGGTGCGGCTCCGCACCGTGCGCGAGTGGAGCGCGGACGAAACGGCGGCGGCCTCGATGGTTCCCGATCCGGCCGAGATCCAGGTTGTAACGCTGGCCATGTCCGGGAGGGGAGATGATCGCCCGGGCGGCGCCGCATTTGGTACCCTGGTTCATGCTGTGCTCGCGCGGGCGTCGTTTGGGAGCAGCCCGGCCGAGCTTGCCGGTCTTGCGACGCTCGAGGCGAGGGTCCTGGGATTGCCGCAGGCGACCTCCGACGCGGCCGCCAGAGTTGTCGAAGGCGTCTTCGGTCATGAGATCTTGCGTCGCGCTCGTGCGGCAGAGGGGCGCGGCCGCTGCCGGCGCGAGACCCCTGTGACCTACCAGCTCGCTGATGGCACGCTCGTCGAGGGCGTCGTCGATCTGGCGTTCGAGGAGGAAGGGCGCTGGTGGGTCGTCGATTACAAGACGGACCGCCAGCTGGCCGCAGGCGAGCTGCAGTACCGCCGGCAGGTGGCGATGTACGCGGCCGCGATCGCGCGTGCGACGGGCGCGGCTGCGACCGGCGTGATCCTTCGTCTCACGGTCAGCGAATAGCGATCGGCCGTCAGCGATCGGCCGTCAGCGATCAGCCGTCAGCGATCAGCCAGTTCTCCTATAGACCTGCCAGGCGGGCCACCGGTGCGAGCATCGCGGCAAGCGCGGCCGCACGACGGGGAATGTTGACTCGTCGCGCGGGCCGCTCGCGGAGCAGCGCGCGCAGGATGCGCTCGGCCGCCTTGTCGGCGCTGATCATCAAAGGCTTCCATGCCGCTTTGGCCATCTTGGTGTCCACAAATCCAAGGCGCACGTTGACCACGGAGACTCCGGTCCCACGAACCGCTCCGGCGAGCCCCTCGAGGTAGCACGTCATGCCGGCTTTCGACGCCGCGTAGGCCGGCCCGTCGCGAGCCGGGAGAACGTCGGCCAAGCTGGAAAGCCCGGCGATCACGGATGGACCATCGGCCGCCATCCGCGGAAGGATCCGCTCGACGGTCCTGGCGAGTCCGACCAGGTTGACCTGAAGCGTCGCGACATCCTGCCGCAGAAGGTCCATGGAGAAAGGCTCGCCAATTCCGGCGCAATACACACAGACGGCGATGCGACCCGGCGGCAGCGCGGCGTCGAGCCGGGCCTCGTAGTCCATGCTCGTGACGTCGAGAACGATGTGACGGTAGCCGTCGTGTGAGACCGGCGACGGGCTCTTCGAAATGCCGGTCACCTCGAATCCGCGGTCGAGGAGTTGCCTCGTCAGGGCGAGTCCGATGCCGTCAGAGTTCCCGATGACAAGCGCGACTCGGGTCACTGGCTCGCTCTCCACGCGATCAGCGACCGCTGAAGGCTTGATCGCTGAGGGCTCTCGCTGTCCGCTGACTGCTAACCGCTGATCGCTGATCGCTACGACTCCGGCATCAGCGTGATGATCGTGTACCTGTCCAGCGGGAAGTACTTGGTGAACATCTCCTGGACCGCTGCGGGCGTGACCTGGTCGATGCGCGCGGTCCTGGTGAGGATGTCGCGTGGATCGCCGCCGAGGAGGTGAATGCGCTGGAGCCGGGCCATCCAGTAGCCGTTCTGCTTGAGCGCGGTCTCGTAGTCCCGCCTGGCCGTTTCTTTCGCATTGGCCACCTGCTCGGGCGCCGGCCCCTCCTGCTGCAGCCGGCGCACGGTCTGGAGCACCCGCTCGGTCATGCCCTCGATGTTCTCCGGGGCGGCGCCGAAATTCACCGCCGTGTACCCGTAGCCGCGCTCGGGGACCGACTGCGAGAATCCGACCGAGACCGTGTAGGTCTGACCGAGGTCCTCGCGCAGCGAATCACGGAGCACGGTCTCGAGCACGGTCGTCGCCGCGCTCAGTTTTTCCACCTCGAGCGGCTCGTACGGCGGATCCGCGAAGAAGCTCATCAGCGTCTGGCTCCTCGGCTCACGCCCCTTCTCCACTCGAACCCGCTGCACGGTTGACGGAAACTGCATGCCCAGGTTCCGGTGCCGCGACGTTGCCTTCCCCTGTGAGGGCAGCGCGCCGAGGTAGCGGGCCAGCAGTGGGACGACGGCCTCGACCTGGAAGGCTCCCACCATGAAGAAGGTGAAGTCGGCGGCGTTCGCGAAGCGTTCGCGATAGAACGCCAGCATCTTGGCTCGGTCGAGCGTCGCCAGCCTCTCGAGGGTCAACGGCCGGGACGTGTAATGGTTCGAGGTGTTCACTTCCGCGATCTTCTCGCCGAACACCTGTCCCGGGCTTCTCCCGCGATTGGCGAGCGCCGCTTCGAGCTGCCGCTTGATGAGCGCGAACGCTTCTCCGTCGTCTCCCGGCGCGGTGAAGTTCAGATAGAGCAGCTGCAGCGCGGTCTCCAGATCTCCCGGCGAGGCCGATCCGCCGATGCTGTGCGTCGACGCCGAGATGGACGGCGACGCCGACGCGAGCTTGCCGGCGCGCATCCGCTGCAGCTCGGTGGCCTTGAAGCCGCCGACGCCGGACAGCTCGACGTAGGTGGTGGCAAACTCGGCCTGCAGGTAGTCGGCCTCCGACGCCAGCGACGCGCCCCCCGGCGCGTACATCGTGAAGAGCACCTGGTCGTTCTTGAAGTCGGTCGGCTTGAGCCACGCTTCGATGCCGTTGGCGAAGCGGACAATGGTGATCCCGAGATCGCTGAGGTCGCGGCGCGACTCGACGCGTGCGGGCTCGGGCGCCCTGGCCATGAGCGCCGCGGCCACCGCGGCCTCGGTCCACGGCGCGACCGCGACCGTTGCCGCCAGGTTCAGCGAGGCCTGGAGATCGGCCTGAGCCGGAACTTTCACCCCTTCCTTCTGGGGCGTGACCGCGAGCACGACCAGTCCGTCGCCCTGGAGCCTCGATCGCGCCAGCGTCGCGACTTCGCCCAGCGTGATGGCCGGCAGCAGCTGCTGGACGAGCCGGTACTCGTAGTCGATGCCCGGGCTGGGCTCCTCTTCGAGAAAGTGGTTGACGTACTCCTGTGCGAACGACGCGCTCTCGCTCTTGTCACGCTCGTTCCAGGCCCGCTCGTAGAAGGCGATGAGCGATTTCTTGGCCCGATCGAGCTCTGGAGGCGTAAAGCCGAACTCGCGGACGCGCCGGGCCTCGGTCTCGATTGCCGACAGGCCCTCGGCAATCATGCCGTCCTGCACGCGCGCGTTCAGCGAAAACATGCTGACGGTCGGGCTGACGCCGCCGTCGCCGGCGCCGGCGGCCAGGAATTTCGCGTCCGGCTTGCGCGCCAGCTCCCCGAGCCGCTCGTTGAACATCCGCTCGAAGATGCGTTCGACAAGGCTCCGCCGATAATCGCCGACGAGCGTCTGGCCCTCCCGCGCGCGCTTGCGGCCGATTTGGACGCTCGACTGCGTCACTTCCGGATCGGAGGTGATGGAGAAGAGCGATTCGCGGTGGAGGGGGACCCGACCATCGGGTGGCGGCGCCGCCGGGGCGCGCGCTCGCAGGCTGCCGAACGCAGCGCGAATAGCGGCATCCATGCGGTCGACCTCGATGTCGCCCACGACGATGACGGCCATGCGATCGGGCCGGTACCAGGTGTCGTAGAACGCGCGAAGCCGGGCGGGAGGCGCGCTCTTGAGGATCTCCGGCTTGCCGATCGGCAGACGATCCGCGTAGAGCGATTGGTAGAAGAGCACGGGGATCTGTCTGTCTCGGATGCGCGAGCCCGCGCCGAGCCGCCCGCGCCATTCCTCGACGACCACGCCCCGCTCCTTGTCGACTTGCTCGGGATCCAGCGTGAGCCCGCCGCCAAAGTCCGCGAGCGCCGTCAGGCCCCGTGTGAGGACGTCCATCGAATCGGTGGGCAGGTCGAGCATGTACACCGTCTCGTCGAAGCTGGTGTACGCGTTCACGTGGGGCCCGAGCCGGGCGCCGGTCGATTCGAAGTACGAGATGAGCTCCCCGGGCTTGAAGTGCTCGCTCCCGTTGAAGGCCATATGCTCGAGAAAGTGGGCCAAGCCCTGCTGGTCGTCGGCCTCGAAGAGCGACCCGGCCTTGACGGCGAGTCGCAGCGCGACACGGTTGGCCGGGCGCGCATTCCTGCGGATGTAGAACCGCAGGCCGTTGGGCAGCGCGCCCGAGCGGACGGCGGCATCGAAGGGAATGACCTCTTGAAGGTTGACCGGCTGGGCGCTCGGCTGCGGCGCCTGCGCGACGAGCGCACCAGCAAGAAGCAGGGCCGTGACGACGAGGGTGGTGAACGTGCGGGAGGCTTTACGCATCGCTTCGGATTATAGCGCCCGCCTGACACGGGCCGGCCACCACGCTACTCCTGTTCACCGCCGAGCCCTAGAGAAGCAACTCGAGCGCCTGGTCGACTCCAGCGAGATCGCCTGTCGACGCCTGCCCGAACATCCGACGCATGCGTCGTTTGTCGATCGAGCGGAGGTGATCGACGAGTGCAAATGGCCGTTACCGGAAGTTGTCCACCAACATCAGGTCGTCGAGCGTCGAGTCGACCCTGGAGTACAGAATGGTGCGGCCATCGGCGGTGGCAGTGAGGCCGTACCGGATGTCTCCGAGACCTCGAGCTAACGTCGTCGAACGGTGAGAGACAAAGTCGAAGAATTGGAGAGTGGCCTCGCCCGAAACTTGATTGATGTAGTAGACGCCTCGGTCGAGCACCACGAAGTTGCGGAAGACAACTCCCTCGAGCACCTTGACCGGCTCGCCACCGGAAACGGGCAGACGCCACAGGCCGCTCGCGGCGGACACCGTCTGCGTGTAGTACACGTAGGCGCCGTCGGGCGACTCGAACGGCACGTATCCCACGTTATGCGAAAGCTGAACCGCATCGCCGCCAGAGGTTGGAGCCTTCCAGATCTCAAACTGGCCAGTTCGATTCGACGAGAAGTACACCCAGCGGCCGTCGCGTGAGAAACTGGGGACGTTGTCGTTGGCCGGATGCGACGTGAGGCGGCGCGGTCTACCGCCCGTGGCGCTCACCACATAGATTTCCCACTGCCCTTCCAGGTTCGAGTTGAACGTGATCAGCTGGGCGTCGGGAGACCAGCGGGCGGTGCCAGTCGTGGGAGCGCCCAATGAAGTGAGCTGCACCGCATTGGCTCCGTCAGGATCGGCCAGCCAGACTTCCATGCTTCCGGAACGGTCCGACTGAAACGCCACTCGGCGCCCGTCCGGAGACAGTTGGGGGTTGAGGTCCAGTCTCGTGGAGGCAATCGCCACGGCGGGCGAAGACAAGGCGGGCCTGTCGAACCCGGGTGTATCGACGCGCCAGATGTTCTCGTCTCGAAAGCTGCGAACATAGGCCAGCCTGAGCGGTTTACCGGCGCCCGGGCGCGAGACCACGGGCATCAAGCCGTCCTCTCCAACGAACGGGAGTCGCATCGGCTGACCCGGGCCGGGAACGGCGAGCCTCCAGAGACCACCCCCGGCGGAGTACAGGATTTCACGGCCATCGGGCATCCAGGTGGGGTCGTTCGCGTTCTGCGCCGGCGGTGTCAGGGCGACCGTCGGACTCCCCGCGATCAAGTCCTCTCCGAGGGGCAGTGAGTAGAGCTGGCCGGTCAGACCACCGGAGGCGTTTCGCCGAAAGACCAGTGTCCTCCCGTCAGGAGAGACCGCCGGTCCACTGTCGCCGACGGCGGTGGGCTCGGGTGCAGTCAGCTGCCGTTTCTCTCCGGTCTCGAGGGACACCACAAACAGGGCCGCTGGCCGTCCCTCGCCCTGAGCATCGGTGACAACCAGGCAGGTGCTGTCGGGGCACCACGCGAGGAAGCTGAAGATGCCCAGGATGTCTGGAACCCGGACATCGGCCACCTTGCGCTCTGGTCCGCCGAGCGGAGGAATCAGCCGCAGTTCGCTGTCGCCCGAGACGGGCAACGACGACCCGCCCCGGAGAAATGCGATCCACCGGCCGTCGGGCGACCACACGGGGTTGTAGTCGCCGCTCGGGTCTGTTGTCAGCCGCAACGCAGAAGCGGCGCCGACCTGTTGCACGTAGATGTCGGTGTTTCCCTGCCTGGCGGTCCATGCAAATGCCACGTAGTTTCCGTCGGCGGAAAGCGACGGGTATCGGGCCACTCCAGGCAGCGTGGTGAGAGGGACGGCTCGTACAGGCGCTCTGCTCTCGGGCGCCCGCCACGTCTGCCACACGAAGACACTCGCGCCCAGAAGCAGCGGCAGCAGCAGGGCCAATGACCAGCCAAGCCGTGCTGGAATCTGGTGGACCTGCCTGCCCGCACCCGACTCTTCCTGGACATCTTCGAGCGCCACCTTGAGATCCGCCATCGTCTGGTAGCGGCGGCCCGGCTCCTTCCGCAGACAGCGCAGGACGACCTTCGCCAGCACCGCGGGGATCCGGGCGGGCAAGGGCAGCGGTTCCCGATTGAGGACCGCGGCCACCGCTTCTATCATCGAGTCGCCCGGGAACGCCCGCCGTCCGGTGAGCATCTCGTAGAGCACCGCGCCGAACGAGAAGACGTCGCTGCGGGCATCCACGGCTTTGCCCGTCGCCTGTTCCGGCGACATGTACTGCGCCGTGCCAAGCAGCACGCCGGACTCTGTGTGCACCGCGAGCGACCTCGTCGGCCCGTTCGGGTCCGCCGATTGCAACGCGACCGGATCGGTCAGCTTGGCGAGTCCGAAATCAAGGATTTTGACGAGCCCGTCGCGGCGCAGCATGATGTTGTCAGGCTTGACGTCGCGGTGCACGATTCCCGCTTCGTGCGCGGTCGCCAACGCGGACGCCACTTGCACGGCCACGCCAAGCGCGGCGCCTGTCTCCAGTCGTCCGTTCCGACCCACCAACGCCCGCAGGCTCTCGCCGTCAACGAATTCAGTGGCAATGAAGTAATGCCCCTCGGCTTCTCCGACTTCGTGAATGGTCAGGATGTTCGGGTGATTGAGGGCTGATGCCGCTCTTGCCTCCTGTTTGAAGCGCCGCACGCGTTCTTCATCTTGGGTGTATTCCTGCGGAAGGAGTTTCAAGGCCACGCGGCGGCCGAGCGTTGTATCTTCTGCCAGGTAGACCTCGCCCATGCCGCCCGCGCCGAGCTTCTCGATGATCTGGTAATGAGAGATTACCTGCTCGGTCATCTTTCCGGAGGTCGCTGCTCTTCGGCGAACCCGTCCAACTTCTCACTGAGCAAACAGCTGGCGCTTGCTCGCAGCTGTCCCAGTAAGGTTGCAACGAGTCTGGCGCCAAGGATTCCGAAAATCAAGGCGTTGCGCGCCGATGGCGGCTGCGCTTGGACGATCGGGTCAGGAGGCTCAGTCGAAGGCGGGCCAAAGGCCCAGGGACCGTCTGCCGTGCCGCAGCAGTCGCCTCACCGATCCAGCGTCAAGTTCACATTGAGCGACTCGGTGGCGCCCCGCCGAATATCGACTTCAACGTCGAACGACTCGCAGCCGTCTCGGCGCACCGCGACCCGATGGCCGCCATCGACGACCTGGACGATGAGACGCTCGTCGGCGGAGGGACCAGTCCAGCGCTCGCCGTCGATCAGCACGTCGGCCCCGGAGGGCTGGACACGAATGGACAGCGTGCCAAATCGCGAGGGCTGTGCCTGGTCGGGCCGGGGCGGCTGCCGAACCGGCGGCACCGGTCCCCGAGGGGGACGGGGCCCACGGGCCTGCGGCGCGAGCGGAGGCCCAGGTGGACCGGGAGGTTCAGGCGCCACCCGGCTAATGCTTCCTATCGTCCACTTGACACGCAAGTAGAGCCTGTGAGAGGGTTCGCTTTACTCGAATGTCTAGTGCAAGTAAGGGCCGCGTCGAATTGCTTCAAGGCTCGCTCGATCTGATCGTTCTCCGCGCCCTGGCGACAATGGGGCCGCAGCATGCCTACGGGCTTGCCGCGCGACTTGAACAAGTCGGCGAGCATCTGCTCACGCTCAACCAGGGCACCCTGTATCCGGCACTTGTCCGATTGGAACAAAGAGGCTGGATCCAGGGGACCTGGCAGAGGACGGAAAAGCACCGAGAAGCGAAGTACTACGGTATTACCAAGAGCGGCGTTCGGGCCCTGGAGAAGGAGACCGAACGCTGGCGCCGGTTGGCGGGCCTCGTTGACAAGCTTCTGCTCAGCGAGCCATAGACATGGCGCTTCTGAGACGGTTCCTGCTCCGGCTCCACAATCTCACCGGCACGGCAGTCGCCACGCTGACGCTCGGCATCGCCGCAGTCACAGCGATCTTCAGTGTGGTTGACGCGACTTTGCTGCAGCCGCTTCCATGCCCGGGTGCCGATCGGTTGCGCTGCGAGTAGCACAGCGGACACATGGCCACTCCGAGACGTTTCGTGTGCAGGCTGTGGAATTTTCTCTGGCCGCAGCGCGCGGAATCCGAACTGACTCACGAACTCGCGGCTCACCTCTCCCTGCTCGAAGACGAGTTTCAACGTCGCGGCACGACTCCAGCGGAGGCCCGTTTCGCCGCGAAGCGGGCGTCAGGCGGTGTCGAACAGACCAAGGAGCTCTCTCGAGATGCGCGGTCATTCGTGTGGCTGGAAGACGTCCGGCGGGACGTGAGGTACGC
>CAZCEL010000038.1:0-18542 GCA_964497175.1 uncultured Bifidobacteriaceae bacterium | reverse complement strand
GCCGTCCGCACGTCGCGTCCAACGTCCGTCAATGGCACGGCGACTCCAGGGGTCGCTGGGAGGGTGATACGCTCGTCGTCACTACGACGAACTACTCGTCGAAGGCCGGTCTGATGGGCGCCACGGACAAGCTGCGTGTGGTCGAACGCTACACGCGCGTCGGCCCGAAGACGATCGAGTACGAGGTGACGTTCGAGGATCCCGCCACGTGGACCAGGCCGTGGACGCTGATGATTCCGCTCGCCAGGACGCGCGAAGCAATGTACGAGTATGCCTGCCACGAAGGGAACACCGGGCTCGAGGGCATCCTGGCCGGAGCTCGCGCCGACGAAAGGAAGGCCGCGGCCGCGAAGAAAGGAACAAACTGAGCGGCCGTCATGAGAGCGCTCAGAACTCCCGACGCGGGACTCACGACTGCGATCGGTCTTGTGCTCTCACTCGTCCGCCTGAGCAGTCTCGCGGCTCATAGTCCGCAGCAGGACGCGTCCTCCCTCGCCGGCTCGTACACCGAGGGCCAGGCCGATCGCGGCAAGGCTGTCTACGAGGCCAGCTGCAGTTCCTGCCATGGGGCCTCGCTGCGCGGCGGCGCCAACGAGTTCGCCGCGCCCGCTCTTGCGGGGCCGTTCTTCTACGAGAAATGGGCGGGCCGGCCGCTGGCCGAGCTGTTCCGCTACGCGGCCGAGAGCATGCCGCCCGACCAGACGAAGCTGTCCGAGGCTGCCTATCTCGATGTCACCGCCTATATTCTGCAGGTCCTGAAATACCCGGCGGGCAGCGCCGAGCTGAGCGCGGACTCGCCCGCGATGAAGCGAGGGATCGAGCGCCTGCAGCCCTGATGACGATCGGCCGGAGGGGAACGACCATGAACCGCAGACACCGAGTTCCCGCATCACGCTCCCGGTCCGTGCGCAGCCCGGCGGCATCCCGAGTGCCGGCCCTCGGCATCTCGCTTCTGCTCTTGAGCGCGCTCGTCGCCGCGCAGCGCTTCGTGCCGTCGCCAGAGCCGGGCGTCGTGCCGGAGAAGCTGAAGAGCTACGTGCCCGTCACCGACGACATGCTTCTGCGTCCGCGGCCCGAAAACTGGATCACCTATCGAAACGGCTACGGCCTGTGGGGGTATAGCTCTCTCAACCAGATCAACGCCGGAAACGTCACCCAGCTGCGGCTGGCATGGTCCCGTGCAATGCAGACGGGGCCGCAAGAGGTCGAGCCGCTCGTCTACGACGGCATCATGTTCCTCGCCAACTCGGAGGACATCGTCCAGGCCCTCGACGCCACAAACGGCGATCTGCTCTGGGAGTACAGACGCAAGTTGCCCGAAAACATCGGACGCCTGACCGGCACGCAGTTCAGATACCGGAATATCTCGATCTTCGACGACAAGATCTTCCTCGCCACCAACGATGCTTTTCAGATCGCCCTCGAGGCCAAGAGCGGCAAGGTGCTCTGGGAGACCCAGCGCGCCAACTTCAAGGACCAGGTGGCCCAGACGACGGGGCCCGTGGTCGTGAAAGGCAGGCTGATCAACGGGTCCCGCTGCAATCCGAGCAGCCCGCTGGCCGGCGGGTGTTTCATCACCGCGCACGACGCGAGGCACGGCGAGGAGCTCTGGCGCGTGTACACGGCCGCGAGGCCGGGCGAGCCTGGCGGCGATACGTGGGGAGATCTCCCGCTCGAAAAGCGGCGCCATTCGTCGGCGTGGATGCCCGGGAGCTACGATCCGGCTCTCAATCTTGTCTTCTGGGGCACCGGCGTGACGGCGCCGCTTCCCGAGAAACTGCGCGGTGCAGGGAAGGCCGACCTTCTGTACACGAACTCGACGCTCGCGATCGATCCCGAGACCGGCAAGATGGCCTGGTACTTTCAGCATCTGCCGCGCGACAACTGGGATCTCGATCACGTCTTCGAGCGGCTGATCGTCGAGACAACCGTGGCACCCAGTCCCGACGAAGTGCCGTGGATCAACCCGGCGATTCGGCCGGGCGAGCGGCGCAAGGTGATCACTGGGATTCCCGGCAAGACCGGCATCGTGTGGACGCTCGACGCGCGGACGGGCCAGTTCCTGTGGGCGAGGCCGACGATCTACCAGAACATCATGACGGGGGTCGACCTCAGAACCGGCCGGCCGATCATCAACGAGGCGTCGACGCCGCAGTCGATGGACACGCCCTCGTTTGCCTGCCCGTACCTGCTCGGCGGCAAGGACCAGCCCTCCGGCGCCTACAGCCCGGACACCGGCGCGATGTACATGCCCATGAACAACACGTGCATGGACATCGCGATGTCGGTCGAGAAGGCTGGACCATCCGACGGGTACGATCTCGCCACGAAGGTTCGCTACGTGCCGGGTGCGGATCCCGCCACGGCCCGCGTGGGGCGGCTGCAGGCCATTTCCGCGTCCACCGGGAAGACGCTGTGGAACTACGAGCAGCGGGCGCCCATCTACGGGTCGGTGCTGGCCACCGGAGGGAACCTGGTCTTTTCGGGCGATCTCGTGCGTCGCTTTCGCGCGTTCGACGCCACGACCGGCGCCGTGCGCTGGGAGACCATCCTCAACGGCGCCGTCTCGGGCCGTCCGATGACCTACAGCGTCGGCGGGCGACAGTATGTCGCCATCGGGGCGGGCGGCGTCACGCAGGGGACGGGCCTGCTCGACGGCCTGACGCCGGAGCTGACGACGCCCCGCACCGGAAACACGCTGTTCGTGTTCGCGCTGCCTGAGCCATAGCCCGCTTCCAACAGCCGCGCCAGCGGCCACCGTGACGCTCCAGAGAGAAAGCTGGGAGAGACAGGAGGAAACGATGAAAGGCGTTCACGTACTTCTAGCGACGGCAGTCCTGTTTGCGACGATGACAGGGGTCGCCCGTGCCGCCCAGGTTGAGGTTGGTGCCTCGTTGGTCAGTGCGAATATCGGGGTTGGAGAGGACAACGAGGGATCTACGATCGGCATCCCTTCCGGCGGATTCGGCGTTTTCCAGCCAGGACTGTTCGCCTCAATCTTTGTGGACCCTCGCCTGGCCATCGAGCCGCAGATCGGCCTGATCTGGGTAGGCGCGAACGGAGAGTCCTTCCATCTCCTGCATGGTGGCGTTCAGGTCGACTACTTCGTCATGGGCGCTACTCGAAGGTCGCCGTATGTGTTTGCCGCCGTGGGTGTCATCGACGTCTCCGAAACGGATGAGAGTCCCACTTCCATCAGTGGTGGGGCGGGGTACCGCGTCCCGGTCGGCGACCGACTGACTGTCCGATTCGACGCGCGGTTCTCGCACTTCACGAGCCGCGGCGGCGGCAATGCGTTCAATACGTTGAGTGTGGCGCTCTCGCTCGGCGGGATCTTCGGGCGGTGACCATCATCACACCAACGCTTCTTGGATGGCTTTCGGAATGGGGAATGAGGCGCAACCGACCCTGAAGCCGCCGCTCAAGTGGGCCGGCGGGAAGCGCTGGCAAGTGCCGCGCGTTCTTCCGCTCTGGAAACTGCATCGCGGACGGCGGCTCGTCGAGCCGTTCTGTGGTGGTCTGGCGATGGCGCTCGGGCTCACGCCTGAGCGAGCACTTCTCAACGATGCGAATCCGCATCTCATCAGTTTCTACCGTTGGCTCCAACGCGGCTTGACCGTCGATCTCGCCATGGAGAATCGCGAGCGCCTGTATTACCAGCATCGCGAACGCTTCAACGCACTGCTGGCCGAGGGGGGCTGCGAGGACCGCGACGCCGCAGCGCTCTTCTACTACCTGAACCGGACCGGCTACAACGGCCTCTGTCGGTTCAATCGGCAAGGCGCGTTCAACGTGCCGTTCGGCCGCTACGTTCGGATCTCCTACGAGCGTGACTTCTCCCGGTATCGCGAAGCGTTTACCGGCTGGACATTCATGACCGGCGACCACGAGAAGGTGCCCGCCGAGCCGGACGACTTCGTGTACGCCGACCCGCCCTACGACGTCGAGTTCACCCAGTACGCGAAGGATGGCTTCGGCTGGGAGGACCAGGAGCGGACGGCGCTGTGGCTGTCGAAGCATCGCGGTCCGGTGGTACTCGTCAACCAGGCCACCGACCGGGTCGATCGCCTCTATCGAAGGCTCGGGTTTGCCGTCAGCTTTCTCGCCGCGCCGCGTCGGATCAGTTGCACCGGCGACCGAACTCCGGCGTGGGAGATCATCGCCACACGCAACCTGTGACGCGGCGGAAGCCGATCGTCCTTCCGCACGTCGCGCGTGCTAGCATTCATCGCGTGGCGCGATGGAGGCGCGCGGCATGAACCGCTGGGTCGACTGGCGCGATCAATCCGAGCGCGATCTGGCACACGCGCGGCACGCGCGCGATGACGAGGATTACGAATGGGCGGCGTTTGCCGCGCAGCAGGCAGCCGAGAAGGTGTTGAAGGCCGTCGTTCTCGCGCACGGCGGCGAACCGTGGGGGCATCTGATCGTGGGTCTCGTCGAGGCGCTCCCGCCGCCGTCCGCCGCATCGGAGATCCTCGACGCCGCGCGCCGGCTGGACAAGCACTATATTCCGGCGCGCTATCCGAACGGATTCGCCGCGAGCTATCCGGGAAAGTTGTATACACAGGGAGAGGCGGAGCAGGCCATTGCCGACGCGACACGCATCATCGAGTTCTGCCGGCGCCGTCTACCTGGACAAGCACAAGCGGATTGAGGACCTGCGCGAGGCGGCGCGGCGCGCGGTCTCGCACATCCCGTCGATTCAGCGGGCCGTGTTGTTCGGATCGCTCGCCGTCGGCGTCCCGACGCCCAGATCGGACGCGGACCTCCTGATCGTGCTCGCCGCGAGCGCGCACGATCAGGCACGTGACCGCGTACCGGGCGTGCTGGCGGCCCTGAGCCCGCTGCCTTGTCCGGTCGATCTCTTCGTGCTGACGGCAGACGAGCTCGTGCGTGCGCAGGAACGTGGCGATCCGCTGGTGCGCGAGGCGCTCGCGAACGGGGTCGACTTGTTGCCGGCACCATGACGCTAGTGGGCATCGAGCCGCCCGTTGTCGCTGCGTGTCGCGCGACGTTTCTGTTGCGCACCACGCGCGGGCTCGTTCATGATAGCCGGCAGACAGCGACCCGTCGGCAGGCCCGGACTTCGGGTCGCCGAATCGGACAGATTCATGTAGAGGAGTCCCACTCATGAAACGGTCTACCGTCGTTCTCGTCGTTCTGGTTCTGGTCGCCCTTGCCGGGGTGGCCGTCTGGCAGGGTCGTCTCGGCGGCGGCTCTGCGCCCCCCGCGGAGAGCGTGCAGGTGGATGCCTCCAGTATCGGGGGCGTCGTCGTGAACGGCGGGCGCCCGGAAGCGGGCGTCTGGGTCGTCGCCGAAACGACGGATCTGCCCACGCACTTCACGCGAATCGTCGTGACCGACGACAGCGGGCGGTTTGTCGTGCCCGACCTGCCCGCGGCCACCTACGACGTGTGGGTGCGCGGCTACGGGCTTCGGGATTCGACGCCCGTGAAGGCGAGACGCGGTGGCACGGTGACGCTCGAGGCGACGGCCGCACAGACGCCGCAGGAAGCCGCCAAGATCTATCCGGCCAACTACTGGCTCTCGCTGTACGAGCCCCCGCCCGCACAGGCGCTGCCGCTCGCCAACGGTGAAGAGCACGGCACCAAGGCGCAGGCAAGGACGCCCGAGGAACGGACCGACGAGGAGAGCGCCGACGCCGCCGGGTCGTTCCCCTCGCGCGAGCACTGGGTCGGGCAGGTGAAGCTCGGGTGCATGCTGTGCCATCAGCTCGGCCAGGAAATTACGCGGATCTGGGCGCGGCCCGAGGACTGGGATGCCGTGTGGGACCGGGCCGGCATGGAGCGAACGGCCGCGAGCCTGGGCAAGCACGTGCTCAAGACGAGCCTGGCCGAGTGGACCAAACGTATCGCGGAGGGTGAAGTGCCGCCCTCGCCGCCGCGTCCATCAGGTGTCGAGCGGAACGTCGTGATCACTCAGTGGGCGTGGGGCATCGAGAACAGCTACATCCACGACAACGTGTCGACCGACAAGCGCAAACCGACGCTGTACGGGAATGGCAAGGTCTGGGGCCTCGACATCGGTCAGGCCTATCTCTGGGAACTTGACCCGGTGAAACACAGCGTCGCCGCCCACGAGATTCCGCTGCGCGACGGCCCGGGACGCGACCCGGATCGGCCTGGCCGCATTCAAGGGTCGACCAGCTCGCACAACCCGATGATGGACGACAAAGGGAACGTCTGGATGACGACGAGGGTGCGCGGGCGCGAGGCGCCAACGTGGGTCCACGACCGAACGTTCGACGTCGAGAGCGGCGGGGCCAGCTCGGCCGCTCCGCGCCAGTTGTCGGGCCGCGACCTCATGAACGGGCGGCAGCTTGGGTACTTCGATTCGCGCAACAACCGCTTCGTGCTCATCGACACGGCCTTCGCCACGCATCACTTGCAGTTCGACGAGCAGGGGCGGCTGTGGACGAGCGGCGATGGGGCACGTCTCGGGATGTTCGATCCGTCGAAATTCGACCCCGAGCGGCCTCTCGAGACCGAGGCCGGTGCCCAGACGGGCTGGGCGAAGATCGATCCGACGACTGGCAAGTCGAGCATGGGCGGCGGTTACGGCATCATCGTGAACCCGAAGGACGGCACCGTCTGGCGGGCCAACTATCCGGGCATCTTCGGGCAGGCCCCTCTGCCTGAGCTCACAGGCAACTACATCGACCGCTTCGATCCGAAGACGAAGACGTACAAGCGGTACCAGATTCCGCTGCCCGGGTACGGGCCGCGCGGAGTCGACGCGTCAACCGACGGTCTGTTGTGGTTCGCGACCGGAAGCGGACACCTGGGCCGCTTCGATCCGGCGACCGAGCGCTTCACGTACTGGGAGACGCCCGGTCCAAAGATCAGAGGGACCGGGAAGGAGACCGGCAGCGCCGACTTCCACTATTACATCTGGGTCGATCAGTTCAACACGCTCGGCCTCGGCGAGAACCAGGTGATCGTCACCGGCACGAACTCGGACTCGCTGCTTGCGTTCAACCCATCGACCGAGACGTTCACCATTCTCCGTACGCCGTCGCCGGTCGGCATGTTCACGCGCGGCCTCGATGGGCGAATCGACGACCCCGCGGCGGGATGGAAGGGACGCGGCTTGTGGGTGTCGAACAACACCGACGGGCTCATGCACACCGAGCGGCGGCGGGGATTCATCAGCAAGGTCCAGGTGCGGCCGGATCCGCTCGCGCATTAGTTCGGTTACTGCATCCCGACAATCGTGCCGTCGGGCAGCAGATCGATGTCTGCCGAGTGCGGCCGCTTCGGCAGGCCCGGCATGGTGGTGATCAGACCCGTCAGCGGCACCAGAAACCCTGCGCCCGCCGCCATCCGAACCTCACGGACCGTCATGTCAAAGCTCCGCGGACGGCCCACCAGCCGTTCGTCGTCGGAGAGCGAGAGGTGCGTCTTGGCGATGCAGACGGGGAGGTCCGCCAGCCCCAGCGCGGTGGCCTGATCGAGCTGTTTCTTCGCCGTCATCGAGAAGTCGACATCCTCGGCGCCGTAGATGGCCCGCGCGATCCGGCGCACCTTGTCCATCGGCGGGTCGGTCAGCGCGTAGATGTAGCGGGGAACCGGTGTCGCCTCCCGCGCGCGCGCCAGGATGCGCTCGGTGATCTTCAGCGCGCCCTCGCCCCCCTGTCCGAACACGTCGGCACTCCCGGCTTCGATCTGCTCGCGGCGAAGGTGATCGAGCACGTCCCCGATCTCACCCGCCGAGTCGTCGTCGCGCACGTTGACCAGCACGATCGGATCGAAGCCGAACTGGCGCACGCTGTCGAGGTGCTTGTACAGATTGTCCATCCCCCGGCCGAGCGCGAAGCTGTCCACGCGCCCGGCGTCGGCCATCGACGCGCCCCCGTGGACCTTCAGGGCGCGGAGGGTGACCACCAGCACGACGGCGTGAGGCCAGAACCCGGCGCTTCGACACTTGATGTCGAGAAACTTCTCGGCGCCGAGGTCGAACCCGAAGCCGGCCTCGGTGAACACCACCTCGGCTCGCCGGAGCAGCAGCCGTGTGGCAACCACACTGTTGCAGCCGTGCGCGATGTTGCCGAAGGGCCCGCCGTGAACGAGCGCAGGCGCGCCCTCGGTCGTCTGCACGAGGTTGGGCAGCAGCGCGTCACGCAGCAGGGCCGCCATGGCGCCCTCGGCCCGCAGATCGGAGGCGCGAACCGGCGTGCCGTCGCGCCCGAAGCCGACCAGGATTCTGCCGAGGCGGGCTCTGAGGTCGGCATAGTTGTCCGCGAGACACAGGATGGCCATCACTTCGCTGGCCGCCGTGATGTCGAAGGCGTCTTCGCGCGGGACGCCCATCGTGCGACCGCCCAGTCCGGTGACGACGTGCCGGAGGAAGCGATCGTTCATGTCCAGCACTCGGCGGATGGTCACCTGGCGCGAATCGATCTTCGACGGCACTTCGAAGAACACGTCGTTGTCCACGAGCGCGGCGAGCAGGTTGTTCGCGGACGTGACCGCGTGAATGTCTCCCGTGAAATGCAGGTTGATGCGCTCCGACGGTACGAGCATGGACTGGCCGCCGCCGGTGCCGCCGCCCTTGGCGCCGAAGACGGGGCCGAGCGATGGTTCTCGAAGCGCGCAGGCCGCTCGAGCTCCAAGGCGGCGCGCCGCCTGCGTCAGTCCGATGGCGCACGTCGTCTTGCCCTCGCCGGCCGGCGTGGGGTTGATGGCCGAGACGAGGATCAGCTTGCCGGTCAGGGGATCGGCACGAAACGCGGCGTCAGGGTCGATCTTCGCGACACTTGGTCCCCAGTGGTGCAGGTCGGCCTGGGTGAAGCCCAGGTCGGAGGCGACGCTTTCGATTGAACGCATGCGGCGATTCTACGCGGGAAGGGCATGGAGACCGACGCTAGCGCTCGGTGGGAAGCGACGGAGCGAGCGCCATCACGGCCCAGGCGGTCGCGGCCGACGAGATGAATTGATCCCGGCCGTGCGGAAACCCCGTCTCGAAGTACGCCTGGAAGCCGAAGGCCCTCGAGCGCAGGAACCACGTGCCGTCCTCGAGCTGCGTGCGGAGGAGAAACGACGTGCCGCGCTGATACGCGTCACCTTGTACCGGAATGCCCGCGAGCCGCAAGGCGACGAGCGCCTGTCCTGTCGCGTACGCGTCAGAGGCAAGGGTCGGCAACTGCGCCCATCCGCCATCGGTGCGCTGCAACGCCAGCAGCCGCGTGGACTGACGCGCGATTTCTTCGCCCTGGACCCCGCCCCAGACGAGGCCCATCAACTTGAACGCCTCGTCCTGGGTTGACGTCATGGCCACCCTGCGCAGGTAGTCCAGAGCGCGCGCCACCCGGGCCTTCGTCTCATCACGACGCCCAGGCGGCATGTAGACGAGGAGCCCCCGGATGGTCAGCGCCGTGAAATGGACGGCGCTCTGGTCGATGAGCGGCGGTCTGATGTCGTCGATATTCCAGCTCCCGTTAGGCTGCTGCAGCCCGGCGAGCGCGATCGCGACCGCGTCGGTCGTCAGGTTCGGCTCGACCTTGTCCTCCGCCAGGCCGACCAGGCCGTACGTGACGTTGGCGACAAAGCCGCCGATGCTCTGTCTGCCGAGCAGCAGGGCGTCCCGCGTCGGCTTCCACGACGTCAGCGTGGCCTCCGTCGGATGCGCGGCGAGTGTCGGGTCGACGGTCACCCCGCGAGCGGCGGCGAGACTGACCGCCATCGACGGCAGACTCTGGTTGTGACAGGAGATGCACTTGGTCCGGTTGTTGAACGTCGGGCCGGCCGGCTGCAGCCGTGCGACGGCCCGCTCGATGGCGTCGCGCGCGGCGCGCGGTGTCGCGACACGCCGAGGAACGGGCGGTTGCGGCGTCTCGGTCGCGCCGGCCTTGCGGAGCATCGCCGCCGTAGGCGTTTCGCCCTGCGTGAGGGCCCAATCCAAGGCGTTTCGTCCTGAGTCATCGCGCGCCGACAGATCGGCGCCGCTTGCAAGCAGCAGGCGCATCGTCTCCGGACTGGGCCGCGGACTGGCGGCCGCCAGCATCACCGGCGTCGCGCCCTGCGACGTCCTGGCGTTCACACTCGCCCCGCGCTCGATGAGCGCGCGCATCAGGTCGGCGTCGCCGTGATAGGCGACGAGATGAATCGGAGCCAGCTTCAACACCACGAGCTGCAGGTCCCGGTTGAACTCGCCGCCAGCGCCCACGATGCGCTTCGCGGCGGCGAAGCTCGTCAGCGGCAGGCCCGAGGCGAGCAGGGACGTCAGCTGGGGCGTGTTGCGCGTGTCGACGCCCGCGCCCTCGAGCAGCCGCCGCATCTGCTCTCCGTCCTCGCGGAGGTAGACCGCCCGCAGCCACGCGTCGTTCGGCACGGCCTTGACGTCCGCTCCCGCGGCAAGCAGCGCGCGGGCCGAATCCAGGTTGCCGTGGCGAGCCGCGACGAGCAGCGCCGTGGCGCCGTCGACCGCCTTCGCATTGACGCCCGCACCATGCTCGAGAAGGAGTCGAACCTTTGCCGCGTCGCCCGCCGCCCACATGAGCGCTGTGGCGCCGGTCGCATTCGCGGCGTTCACATCAGCCCCGCGTGTCAGCAGCAGCCGCATCACGTCGGGCGAGGAATACAGGGCTGCGTACATCAGGGCGGTCGCGCCCGTCTCATCGCGGCCGTTGACTGGCTCGCCGCCCGCGAGCAGCTTGTTCACCAGGCTCGGCTGGTCGGCGCGGATGGCGTCGAGCAGGTCACGCTCGGCAGCCCGTCCGACGCCCGCCAGCATCAGCACCGACAGCACTGCCGAGACGCATCGCTTCATGGGTATCCTCCGAAGCGCCCATGGTAGAGAGTTTTATCGCTGGACGTGGCACCCGACGCACCGGGTCCTGTCGGCGGGAAGCGACCCCGTGCCGAGCCACAACGACGCGCGGTCGGCGTACTCGGTGCCCGGCAGATCCTTCCGAATCATGTCGAAAAAGGACCGCGCCGCATCCATCTGGCCGAGGCGCGAGTAGCCTTCCGCCAGCCCGAACAGCAGTTCGCCGAGTGGGTGCTGGCCGAGCCGGCTCAGGTGGTCTCGCTGCAGATCGTAAGAGACCTGGTAGTCGGCAACCCCTTTCTCGATCATGGCGCGCCGCATCTCGGCGGGCCCGAACCGCGAGGCCGCCAGCAAGTAGGCGCCGCGCGGGATGCGAATCGCGACCGTCGTCGGCGCCAGCTCGACGGCGCGGTCCATCTCGGCAAGACCACGACCGGCGAGCTCCGCGCCTCTTGCCATCTCACCCCTCTGAAAGAGCTCGCCAGCCAGGAAGTGCAGCCCACCTCCGTGCCATACCAGCGCCTCGGCGTGCGTGGGCTCGCGCGCGAGCACCTCCTCGCACGCCTTCATACCCCTCAGCAGCGCCTCGCGGTTCCCCGCAAATCCGGCGAAGAAATCCGAGCGAACCTTCACGTCGAAGCGTTCCTGCGTTGATGCGCCAGCCACCGCGAGCGCCACCAGCCACACACCTGCTACGACTTTCATCGGGTCCCCCTCTGAGGAGCACTACGTCAGAGAGCCGCCGGAAGTTCAGGCGAAGAGCCAGAAGAAGCGTCTCAGCTGACCTTCACACTTGCTGACCCACCAACCTGATCAGGCCGATTCAGTCTGCGCGATTGAGGGTAATGTGAGCCGCGGAGGGTGACAAGCAATGAGTGTCTTTGGCGAGCGCCTCAAGTACGTGACCATCCGCGTGTGGAGCGACCTGCCGGCGGCTGAGTGGCCCGAGCTGCCCCCTTCGCCGACGGCCGTCGCCGGGCTCGAGAGGCGGGACAACCTCGGCGTCGCATTTTCCGGCGGGGGCACCAGGTCGGCGGCCGCCACGCTCGGGCAGTTCCGCGCGCTGCGGGCGCTGGGGTGGATGGAACGCGTCCGCTACGTCGCCGCGGTGTCGGGCGGCGCGTGGACCGCCGTTCCGTTCACGTTCCTGCCCTCGTCGAGGCAGGACGAGACGTTTCTCGGTGCGTCGCTCGAGCCGGACGAGATCAGGCTGGCTGATCTCGACGACCTGGACCTGAACAGTTTCGCCTATGTCATCAGCGAGTCGAACATCGCCGACGATCTCCTGCGAAATCTGCTGGCGGGCGACGAGCTCTTCTCCCGCGTCATCGGCGACGTCTTCCTCAAGCCGGTTGGACTCGAGCCGAAGGGGCGGCTGTTTACCCAGGACTCCAACAGCCTCACGTCCATCCTCGAGCGCAACACGGACCTGACAAGCGACGACTTTCACGTCACGCGCCCGGGGCGTCCGTTCCTGATCAGCACCGGCACGCTCCTGCGCGCGGCGAACGACAATCCCGGCGAGCGGCGATTCCGCTTCGACATGACCCCGCTCTACCTGGGCACCCGCGAGCTGTTTCCGACGGCAGGCTCGAAGAATCGCCCCATCGGCGGCGGCTTCGTCGAGCCGTGCGGCTTCGATTCGGACGCACCCGACGAGAATCCGGTCGACGGCATCGTCGACGTGCGTCTCGGGCTGCGTCATCGCTTCACCTTGTCGGACCTCGTCGGCACGACGGGTGCCGCGCCAGCATGGACGCTGGCGAAGCTGGGACTGAACTTTTTCGGCTTCCCCGAGTTCAAGTACTGGTCACCGCGCCTGCCGGTCGCCGACGAAAAGGAGTACGAGTTCGGCGACGGCGGCAACCTGGAGAACCTGGCGATCATGCCGCTCCTCGCCCGCAAGGTCGCGCGCATCGTGGTGTTCGTGAACACGAATCACCGGCTCGTGCAGAATCAGTACACCGAGGTTGCCGACTCCCTCCCGCCGCTGTTCGGAACCGCGCCGGACGGGTTCATGCTGAACCGCGTATTCCGTGACGATGGCTTCGGGCCGTTGATGAACGCCCTGTGGGCCCGAGCGGCGCAGGGCGGCCCGGCGTGGCACCGAGAGACGTACGAGGTGCTCGAGAATGCCCACCACGGGGTCGAGGGCGGATGGCAGGTTGACGTCACGTGGGTGTACAACCAGATGCCCGCGGCGTGGCACGATCGGCTTCGACCGGAGATCCGCGCGCTCGTCGGCCACGGCGAGTTCGGCAACTTCCCGCACTACGAGACGTTCTTCCAGAACGCGAGCGTCATCGACCTGAGCGCGAGACAAACGGCCCTGCTGGCGCACATGTCGTGCTGGGCCTGTCGCGAGGCGCTCACGTCGGCCGGGCCTCCGGGCCGTCGGGACCTCGGCAGAGGCACGCGAGTCGCCCGGATCACGCGGGGGCGTCGCGGGGCGGGCAGACGAGGGAGCGAGTCGCGGCGCCCACGCCGCACGTAGAGCAATTCCGCGCGCGGTCCCCATCGTGCGCGATGTCGTCAGTCGACGGGTTCGATGCGCAGCAGCGCGCCGTAGCTGTGATCGGTGACCACGTACAACAGTCCGTCAGGACCCTGTCGCACGTCGCGGATGCGCTGCTTGAGATCGACGAGCATCCACTCGCGGCTTCTGGGCTCTCCCTGCTCGTTGAGCGGCACGCGTTCGAGGTGCGCGTAGGCCAGCGATCCGACAAAGAGGTTGCCCTTCCATCTCGGAAACCGGTCGCCCGTGTAGAAGGTCATGCCGGAGATGGCAATTGCCGGATTCCACTGGACGAACGGCGGCTCGAAGCCGGGACGCTCGTGGTGGGCCGGATAGTACCGGCCGCTGTAGTCGCGGCCCTGAGAGACAATCGGCCAGCCGTAGTTCGCGCCCGCCTTGAGGATGTTGATCTCGTCGCCTCCCTGAGGTCCATTCTCATTCTGGAAGATCGCGCCGGTCTGCGGGTGCACCGCGAGCCCGAGCGGATTCCGGTGTCCGAGCGTGAAGATCTCGGGCTTGTAACCCGCCTTCCCGATGAATGGATTGTCGCTCGCCGGCGTGCCGTCGTCCCGCAGCCGGAGGACCTTGCCCTGGTGATTGCCCGGATCCTGCGCGCGCTCCCACTCGTTGCCGGGCGAGGCAACCGCCACGTACAGCAGGCCGTCGTGCCCGAACGCGAGACGCGAGCCGAGCGTCGGCGAACCGGTCGTCCACTTCTCGGCGACGAACAACTCCTGGACGTCCTTCAGCTCCATGCCCTCGAGGCGCCCCCGGGCCAGCGCAATCGCCGATGCGTTGTCCGGTCCGCGCTTCGAATAGGTCAGGTAGAGCAGGCGGTTGTCCGCGAAGTTCGGATGGAGGGCCAGGTCCATCAGGCCCTGGTACGAGCGCGGCACGACCTCCGGCACGCCGGATATCGGCTGGGGATCCAGCACGCCGTTTCGGACCACGCGGATCTGTCCGGTGCGCTCCGAGACGAGGATGCGGCCGTCTGGCAGAAATGTCAGCGCGTACGGACGCGACAGGCCGTTGGCGACCGTGACGACGCGGATTCTGTGCTGGGAGGTGTCGAACACCGACGGTCCCGCAGGCAGCGGCACGTACATGCTCGGGCCCGTCGGGTAAAAGAACCTCGTCGGAGCCGGTTCGGTCCGTGTTGCGACCTCCGGGGCCTGAAGCTGCTGCCGAGGAGGAGACGGCCGCTCCTGCTGCGCCACGCCTCCGGGCGCCGCAAGTAACAGCAGGGCTCCGATGGCCGCAAAGGTGGGCACAGGGCTGTCAGTCATGTGGGGCTGCATGGACGAAGTCTACCAGCCCGCGCCCGCAGTGACACGGCACAAAGCGCGACACAATGGGCCAAACCGTGGCGGGCCAGCGTGTATAACTGTAGGCACTTGCAGGAGGCACCAGCATGCGGAGCAGTACAGTTCTCTCCTCGCGCCGTCCGGCGCGAACGATCGAAGTTCTCCTTCTCGGCCTGGCCGCAGCCGTCGCGGCTGCTGCTTGTGCCCCACGCGAAACGGGAACGCTCGCGGCGGCGACCGAGACACTCGGAGTCGCCAATGTCAGGTCCATCTCGTACTCGGGGACGGGCCGCTGGTTCCAGTTCGGACAGGCGCCCAGTCCCACGCTGCCCTGGCCGGCCTTCGACGTCAGTCGCTTCGCAGCCACCATCAGCTACGAGACTCCCGCGGCGCGCGTTGAAATGGTCCGCAAGCAGGTGATCGAGCCGGGACGCGTGCGCCCGGCGCCCGTCGAACAGCGTCCCGTCCAGGTCGTGAGCGGCACATTCGCCTGGAACATGGCGGCGCCTCCCGGGGGCGGCGAGCCCGCCCCGCAGCCACAGCCCGCGGCCGTTGAGGAGCGGACGATGGAAATCTGGTCGACGCCGCACGGATTTCTCAAGGCGGCCGCGGCGAATAATGCTTCGTCGCAGCCGGCCGAGGGCGGGTCGGAGGTGTCATTCACCGTCGGCGGGAAGTACAGGTACGTCGGCAGGATCAACGCGCAGAGCCAGGTGGAGCGCGTCCAGACCTGGATCGACAACACGGTTCTTGGCGACACGACGGTCGAGATCACGTACAGCGATTATCGGGATTTCGGCGGCGTAATGTTCCCAGGCCGGATCGTCAGGACACAGGGCGGGCATCCGGTGCTCGAGCTGAACATCTCGGAGGTGGCAGCCAACCCGGAGGTGAAGATCGACGTTCCCGAGACCGTGCGCAGCTTCACGCCGCCGGCCGTTCGCGTCGACGTGGAGAAGCTGGCCAACGGCGTCTACTACCTGAAGGGCGGCAGCCATCACAGCGTCGCCATCGACCAGCGCGATCACATCGTTGTGGTTGAAGCGCCGCAGGACGAGGCGCGATCGGCCGCCGTCATCGACAAGGTCAAGGAGGCGATTCCGAAGAAGCCGATCCGCTACCTGATCAACACCCACGTGCACTTCGACCACTCGGGCGGGCTCCGCACGTATGTGGACGAGGGCGCCACGATCGTCACGCACCAGATGAACCGCCCGTACTACGAGCAGGCCTGGAAGACGCCGCGGACGCTCAATCCCGACCGGCTCGCGAAGTCGGGCAAGGCCGCCACGTTCGAGACCTTCACGGACAAGCACGTGCTGACCGACGGCAAGAGGAGCATTGAGATCCACCAGATTGCGGGCAACGGCCACAACGACGCGTTCGCCATGGTGTACCTGCCAGCGGAGCGGATCCTGATGGAGGTGGATGCGTGGGCGCCGGCCGCGCCGAACGCGCCGCCCCCGGCGGCGCCCAGTCCGTTCGCCGTGAACCTGTACGAGAACATCGAGAAGCTGAAGCTCAACGTCAGCCAGATTGCCGCGCTGCATGGGCCTCGCGTCGCGACGCTGGCGGATCTGCGATCCGCGATCGGCAAGTCGGGGGACTAGAAGCGAAGCGATGTGACGAACGCTCAGCGCCACGAAAACACGAAATCGCGAAGAAGAACTTCGAGAACTGGTGTTCGTGCTTGCGTGGCTTGTTGCGCTTATCGAATGCCTTCTCTATCGTGAGCCGAGCCCGCTGACAGCTGATCGCTGAGCGCGCGCTGATGGCTGACAGCTGACCCCCGATGGCTGAAAGCTGACCTGCTGATAGCTATTTGATTGCTGATTGCTGACCGCTGATCGCTGGCGCCTGGAAGTTCTCCATCTTCCAGACCTCGAGCCGAGGCCCCAGGTTGCTGGCAAGCAGGACCTGTCCCGTCTTCGGGTTGAAGCGCCACATCGAGATGGGTTTGATGTCGACGTTGATCTTGTGCGGCGGCCGGCCGTCGATGGGGACGAGCCACATGCCCTCGTCGCCTTGCAGCCGGCCGTAGAACACGACGCTTCGGCCATCCGGTGTCCACGTCACACTGTTCCAGTTGAAGATCTGCGTCTCGGAGGACGGCGAAAGCGAAAGGATCTCACTGGTCTCACCGGTGGCCAGCGTCAAGAGCCTCAGCACACGGCGCGGCATGCCGTCGCCGTACACGATGTACCGCCCATCAGGAGAGACGCCCGCGCCCTGGCCCTCGGCCGGAAGTGTTCGCAGAACGTTGCCGGACGCGACGTCCACCTGCACGATCTGTCGCTCGCGGGCGCAGTAGACCGACTTTCCATCGGGGTTCCAGTATGGTTTACCGCTGCATGTCTCGTTGAGAGCGACGAGCCGTGCCTCACCCGTCAGCGCGTCGACGGTCAGAATGCCGCTCCGCCCCTTCAGGTCGGCGCCGCGCGCGATGAACTGCCGGCCGTCCGGCGACCACGGGCCGAAGCCGCCGTAGGAGACGGCCGGGTGAAGCTCTCGAACCACCTGACCCGTGTCCGCTGCGAGAATGGTCAGGATCGGCCGCGTGACGTTGATCGGAGCGGGCACGTCCCGGAGGGACGCGTACACGAGAAACTTCCCGTCGCTCGACCACTCGGCTCCGCTGGTCAGGCCCTTGAACTGCTTCAGGGGCGATACCGGCGGTGACGACAGCTGTCCTGTCGCCGCGTCGAACTGCGCCACGTGGATGTCCGAGCCGCCCGGCTGCAGGTTGTAGTACAGCGCCCCTGTTCGCGTCGGACCGAGCGACGAGATCGTGCCGATGTCGGACTTGATCAGCTCGAACCGGGAAGCGGCGGCCGGCCCGTCGACCGGCACGCTCCAGACCGACTGCGATCCGCCGCGGTCACTGGTAATGAGCAGACGCTCGCCGTCCAGCGCCCACTCGAGCACGACATCGTCTGCCGGCGACTGCGCGGCCACCGTCTCTCGCGAGCCGTCCACGGCAATCACGAACACGTCCCGCTCGAACGCTCCGTCGCTCGCCGGCCGGTGATACGCCAGCCGCGATGAATCGGGCGAAAAGCGAAGACCGCCGACTCTCGACCAATCCACAGTCTTCAAGACGCGAAGGGCGCCGTCGGCAACGCCCACGACGCCAATCTGCGCCGTCCGATCCTTCCTGCGAACGACGACGGCAATCCACCGGCCATCCGGGGACCAGTCCGTCGGCGCCACGTCCGCGTCCGGGTTGTCGTACAGGGTTCTTGGGGTCTTCGCAGCACCCTCATCGGTCCCGATCACGCGGAGCACGCTCTGGTCCTTTATCTCGAAGTACCACTGGTAAGCGATCTGGCGGCCATCACGGGCAAACGCCCTTGCAAGCGGGAACCGATGATCGGGATCTTCCGGGCTGCCGTCAGCGGTGAGCCATCGCACCTTGTCCGTCGCCAGCTCATATAGAAACAGATTCTCCGTACGATCGTGACGTGCGAGGTAGCGGCCGTCCGGCGAGATCCGATCGTGCGGATACCCGCGGTCCAGCACGCGAGCCGTCGTCAGCGTCTGTGCAGCAGCGGTCCCCTGCGTGGTCCTCGCGAGATGCGCACGCGCCGCGGCAACGGCGTCCCGCTGATCGGGAAAGGCGCGCAGGATCTCCTCGTAGGCCTTCCGTGCCTCCGGGCTGCCGATCCTGTCGTAGCTCGCCGCCATCTGCAGGAGCGCCTTCGCCGCCACCGAGGGCGCGACGCTTCGATAGCGTGCGGTGATGTCGCGATACCGCTCGATGGCGGCCTGGACGTCACCATCGACGAGCTCACGGTTCATCGCCGTCTTCAACAGCACCTCTGGGGAGTCGGCCGGACGAGTCTCGACGCGTTGCGCCACGGTGACGCCCGCGGCGGCGGCAAACAGGCCCAGGACAAGTAGTGCGGTGGTGCGCATGTCAACCTCCGCAGAGA
>CAZCEL010000037.1:0-18792 GCA_964497175.1 uncultured Bifidobacteriaceae bacterium | reverse complement strand
CAGGCGAGGACGCGATTCCGGGCGTGACCCTCGACCGTCTGGCCGCCGCTGTACGGCAGAGCACCAGCAGCCCGGTCGACGTCGTGCCCCGGCTCGCGGACGTACCTCGCGTGATTGCGGCGGTTGCCCGACCCGGGGATGTCGTGATCACGCTGGGCGCCGGATCGATCGGATCGGTTCCGGATCGGCTGATTGGCCTATTGAGTACCGCTGCGGCTGCCGAGCCTGGCGCTGGAGGGCAGGCGTGAGCCCGATTGCCGTCGCGGCCGATCGGCGCTTTCGCCGCGCCCGCATGAGGCCGGCCCCCCGGCGCGGGCACTCGCGCGGCATCCTCACTCGGGCTGCGACCTATGCGGTTCTCCTTCTGACGGCCGGCGGCGGCGTCTATTACGGCGCTGGGGCGGCGGTCAACGCACCCATCCTTGCGGTCGAGCGGATCGTCGTGCGAGGCAACCACCGCTTGTCATCGGGCGAAGTGGTCGCGGTGCTCGACGGCCTTCAGGGCGAAAACCTGCTCCGGACGGATCTGGCAGCGTGGCGGGAGCGGCTCCTGGCGTCGCCATGGGTTCGTGAGGCCACACTGCGCCGCCTGCTGCCCTCCACCGTCGAGGTGACGGTGCGCGAGCGGGAGCCCATCGGCATCGGGCGGCTGAACGGCGACCTATACCTCGTCGATCGCGCCGGCATGATCATCGACGCGTACGGACCGCGGCACGAGGGCTTCGACCTGCCTATTATCGACGGCCTGGCGGACTCGACCGCTCAAGGCGTCCGGGACGAAGGGGCCCGGGCCGAGCTGGCGGCCCGCGTGATCGCAGCGCTGCGCTCCAAACCGGCGGTCGCCAGACGGCTGTCGCAGGTGAATGTCAGCGACCCGTTGAACGCCGCAGTCATTCTCGAAGGCGATCCGGCGCTGATCTACATTGGGAACCAGGATTTCCTGCCGCGACTCGAGTCGTACCTCGGTCTGGTCGACGCGCTGCGAACACACGTGAGAGATATCGATCTGGTCGATCTGCGCTTCGACAATCGCGTCTACGTGAGGCCAAATGCGAGGGCGCGCAGGCGCGAGACCGTCACGCGCGATCGCGCAGGGGCTGCTGGGGCGCGCACCGCGGCGGGCGGGCGATAGCAGGGTTCGGGAGGCACGGTGGCTCGCAAGGACCGGTATCTGGTGGGTCTCGACGTCGGCACGTCGAAAATCACGGCCGTCGTGGGCGAAGTCCTCGATGGCGGCGGCCTCGACATCATAGGGGTCGGAGTGGCCGAATCGCGGGGTATTCGGCGGGGCGCCGTGACGAATCTGGAAGCTGCGGTCGAGTCGATCAAGAAGGCCGTTGACGAAGCCGAGCTGATGGCAGGCGTCGAGATCGATTCGGTTCATCTGGCCCTGTCGGGCCCGCACATCAAGGGCTTCAACAGTCGAGGGGTCATCGCGGTGGCCGGCAAGAACCGCGAGATCACGCGTGAAGATGTCAGGCGAGCCATCGACGCCGCCAAAGCGGTCTCGTTGCCCACCGGACGCGAAATCCTCCACGTGCTGCCGCAGGACTTCATCGTGGACGAACTGGACGCGATCGACGCGCCGGTCGGCATGACCGGGGCCCGGCTGGAAGTCAACGTGCACATCATTACAGGCAGCCAGGGATCGACGCAGAACCTTGTCTCCTGCGTCAACCGCGCTGGCGTCAAAGTGACCGAAACCGTGGTCGAGCAGCTCGCTGCGAGCGAATCGGTGCTGACCGACGACGAGAAGGCGTTGGGGGTGGCGCTGGTGGACATCGGCGGCGGCACGACCGACATCGCGATCTTCGAACGCCGAAGCCTGTGGCACACGGCGGTAGTGGGACTTGGCGGCGATCA
This sequence comes from uncultured Bifidobacteriaceae bacterium, assembly GCA_964497175.1. Taxonomy (GTDB): domain Bacteria; phylum Acidobacteriota; class Vicinamibacteria; order Vicinamibacterales; family CAVVIG01; genus CAZCEL01. Next base: position 16,929 of record CAZCEL010000037.1, on the reverse strand, counting down.
CTTCACCAACGACATTGCCGTCGGGCTGCGAACCCCTGTGCCCGACGCCGAGAAGCTCAAGCGCAAGTGTGGCTGCGCGCTGTCGGCAATGGTCGACGAAGACCAGACGATGGAGGTCGCCAGCGTCGGGGGCCGGAAGCCCCGGGTGATGGCGCGTCGAATCCTTTCGGAGATCCTGCAGCCGCGCGCCGAGGAAATCTTTCATCTGGTCTGGGACGAGATCAGGCGTGCTGGCTACGAGAAGAGCCTCAATTCCGGGATCGTGCTGACCGGTGGCGGCGCGATTCTCGACGGCATGCCGGAGATTGCCGAGCAGATCTTCGACCTCCCCATCCGCCGCGGATGTCCGGGCGAGGTGGGCAGCCTGTCGGATCACGTCAACAGCCCGACGTTTGCCACCGGCGTGGGACTCGTGATGTACGCGGCCCGGAATCTGGCGGGGGAGGGTGCACAGCCTCCCCTGGGCGCGGGCGCGCTGGTTCGCGTGGCCGGACGGCTGCGAGGCCTGTTCCGGGACTTCTTCTGAGGTCTGCCAGTGCCCGAGCGGCGCGGTGGATCGTCGCTGGAAACGTTGAGACTCGACATGGAGCGACCTATGGCGGACCTGCAATTCGCGCGCGATGCGCAGATGCCCGACGACATCAGCGACCTGGGGGCGATGCGCCTCGCCCTGGGCGAGGAGCCGCGTCAAGGGGCTAAGATCAAGGTCATCGGTGTCGGCGGAGGCGGCGGTAACGCGGTCAATGGAATGCTCGCCTCCGGGTTCGAAGGCGTCGAGTTCATCGTCGCCAACACCGATCTGCAGGCGCTTCAGCACAACAGGGCACCCGTCAAGCTCCAGATCGGAGCCAAGCTCACCAACGGGCGCGGTGTGGGTGCCGATCCGAGCATCGGGCGTCAGGCCGCCCTCGAGGACACGGAGAAAATCCTCCAGGCACTTGACGGCGCCGAGATGGTATTCGTGACCACGGGCCTTGGCGGGGGCACCGGAACGGGTGGCGCACCCGTGATCGCGAGCCTGGCCGGAGAAATCGGCGCGCTGACGGTCGCCGTCGTCACCAAACCGTTCAAGTTCGAAGGGCGCCGCCGGCAGATGCAGGCCGAGCGTGGCCTCGAGGCGTTGCGGGACTGTGTCGACACCATCATTACGATTCCAAACGAGCGACTGCTCGGGATCATCGATCGCTCCACACCGCTCACCGAAGCATTCGCCGCGGCTGACGACGTCCTGCGCCAGGCGATCCGGGGCATTTCGGATCTGATCCTGGTGCCCGGCCTCATCAACCTCGACTTCGCCGACGTCAGGACCATCATGGCCGGCATGGGGATGGCGATGATGGGGACCGGCGTTGGGGAAGGTGAAGACCGCGCGATACAGGCCGCTCGACGGGCCATCTCCAGCCCGCTGCTCGAAGGCGCGTCGGTCACGGGCGCCCGCGGCGTCATCATCAACGTAACCGGGGGACCCGATCTTTCCCTTCTCGAAGTCAGCGAGGCGTCGATGATTGTCCAGGAGGCGGCCGACGAGGACGCCAACATCATCTTCGGCGCGGTCGTGGACCCGGCGCTGCAGGGCAAGGTGAAGATCACGGTCATCTCGACCGGATTCTCGGCCGGTGCCTATGCACGGCCATTGACGACGCCCGTCAGCACACCTGTCGATCTGACGCAGTTCTCCGATCAGAACCGTCTCGTTCCCGACGCCCCGACGCCGGCCGAGAGAGAGCGCAGCGTTGCGTCGCGACTGTCGATTGCGCGCCGACCGCTTGCAGACGTACCGCCTCCGCCGGCGTCGATGAGCGCCGCCGAGCCCGCAACCAGCGAGCCGGCGGGCGGGGCCGCAGACCCGGATCTGCTTTCGACATTTGACGTCCCTGCCTTCCTCCGGCGGCAGGATGGTTGATGGTAGAGTAGATAGATCCACACTGCGCGGGAGCGCCGCCGGGTGAGGGTCAGGCATCTGGCCCAGAGGGCGGCGGCCTCCATCCCCTGCGACGAAGGCGGGGTCATTGGTTCAGCCGGCGCGGCGGGCACCCATGAGGTCCTGGCAGCAGCGCGATCACGCACAGCGCATCCTCGCAAGAGAAGTCGGGTACGTCCGCAAACCACACGGCGACCGCCTCCGCGTCGCCCTGGCGTTTCCGAATACCTACTGGGTCGGGATGTCCAACCTGGGCTTCCAGACCGTCTATCGCCTGTTCAACGAACGCGACGACATCGTGTGCGAACGCGTGTTCCTCCCCCCCAAACAGGAACTTGCAGGACTCATCGCCTCGCGTGCGCCGCTCCTGACCACCGAGTCCCAGACACCCGTGCGGGAGTTCGACATCCTCGCATTCTCCGTGTCCTTCGAGTGGGACTACGTCAACGTCCTCACATTGCTGCGCCTGGCCGGCATTCCAGTTCATGCGGAGGAGCGCACGCCCTCCGAGCCTCTGATCGTGATTGGCGGAGCTGTGACCTTCATCAATCCCGAGCCGCTCGCTCCGTTTGCCGACGTCATTGCGGCTGGAGAAGGCGAGATGCTGGTGCCGTCGATCGAGCGGGCATGTCGCTCGGCTGGCAGCCGTGCCGAGCAACTGAGCCTGCTCAGCCAAGAGCGCGGTTTCTACGTTCCCTCGTTCTACGAGCCGCAGCATGCCGCCGACGGCTCGTTGACCGGCTTCTCGATTGCCCCGGGGCGTGCGGCGCCGGCCACCGTTCGCAAGGCGGCCGTGCCCACTACCGACGCGCTCGCCCCTCCCGCGACGAGCATTTTCACACCGGACACCGAATTTGGCTCCCGCTTTCTGGTGGAGGTCGTCCGCGGCTGCGCGAACCTCTGCCGGTTCTGCTGGGCCGGGTACAACTACCTGCCGGTTCGGGCCTTCCCGGCTGATCGGATCCTGCAGCTCGCCGAGGCGGCGCGCGCACACGCCACCCGCGCCGGCCTCGTATCGATTGCGCTCTGCGATCATCCCGAGATCGAGCGCATCCTCGTGCGGCTCGTCGAGCTCGGCTACGCGATCAGCCCGGCGTCGCTTCGACTCGACGACCTCACCGAGCCGATCGTCGGGCTGCTTCGTGCGAGCGGCGAGCGGAGCATCACGATTGCACCCGAGACCGGGTCGGACCGCCTCCGCCGCGTGATCAACAAGACGGTGACCAATGAGGAAATCCTCGATCGAGCCGACCTCATCTTCAGGAACGGCATCGAGAACTTGAAGCTGTACTACATGATTGGCCTCCCCACCGAGACGGATGAGGACCTGGTGGCGATTCGCGATCTGACGTTGCAGCTTCGTGCCCTCATGATGAAGCATGCTCGCCCGCGCGGGCATGTCGGTCGGATCGGGGGCAGCGTCAATCCGCTGGTTCCCAAGCCCGGTACCGCGTACCAGTGGCTGCCGCTCGAAGACCGGTCGGTAACCGAGATGAAGATCAGCCGGCTCCGCCGGCTGCTGGCGGGTATCGATAACGTGTACTTCAACATCAAGTCCGAGCGACACACCTTCTATCAGGCGCTTCTGTCTCTGGGAGATCGACGGGTGGCACGTGCCGTCGAGGCTGCCTCCCGAAACGGGCAGAACTGGCGTGCCGCCGTCGAGGAGGTGGGACTCGACGTCGATTTCTATCTCTTCCGTGACCGAAGCCGGGACGCCGTTTTGCCCTGGGACATCATCGACGGGGGCACGAAGGCCTCGTTCTTCCGATCCGAGTTCGACAAGGCGCTCCGTGCCGAATGGACGCTGCCGCCGGGACGGCGGTCCGAGCTCTTGCGCACGCTGCCGGTGCTTGGCTGACACGGTTGACCCACCCTCACGAACGCTCAGGAGACGGCGCCGACATTTTCCTCGTATTCTTGAAATGCTTCGAGGATCAGCTCGCGGACGCGGTTCTGCGAGGTCACGTCGGCGATTGGCCTGAGTAACGCGAAGCTGCGGCGCTCGCCGTTGACGCTGTACTGCCTCGAGGGGAACGTCACGTTCCGGCCAGCGCCGCCCCGCCGCTCCCAGATCGCGAAGCCCACCAGCTTGAGGCCGTTGAGCGGGCCATCTATGAAGTGCAGCTCGGCGTCGGCGAGCTTCCCGGGCGGGTTTCCCCTGTCGTTTGGCGTAATCTTGACCGTCATCTGCCCACGCTCCTTTCGCTTCGGCGCCGGCGGCCCCGTCGGGCTCGGGACACCGGCGATCGGCCGGTTCGGCTCGCCCGAGGGCTCGCGCTCCTGGTGGCGAGCAGGGTCGGGCCGAACCAGCCGCCTCGCACACGAACGCCGGGGCCACTTCAAGGGGGGTGCCGTGGCCCTGGTGATCCACACCCTGGCCTCAAGCTGACATGTGCGGGTCGCTTGTACGAACGGTGACCTCGTCAGGCGAACCGCGTTCGAACGGCCGGGCTGAAAACGTCAACCCGCGTTGTCTGATTCAGGAGATAAGCAACACTGCGGCGAAGGCGATGGCGTCGGAATGTGTGATGGTAAGAAGAGAGGATCTGGCGCCGATCACGCCACATCGGTGCGCGGCGCCGCCGTGAAACGCGAGTTGCGGCGGACCGCCGTGGCGAACGACCTCGATGTCACGCCAGAGCACCTGCTGGGAGTGACCGGTGCCGAGCGCCTTCATCGCCGCCTCTTTTGCCGCGAAGCGCCCGGCAAGGTGGGGCGCCGGATCTCGACGTCTGGTGCAGTACGCGATTTCGCCCTCCGTGAAGACTCGCCGGAGAAAGCGATCGCCATACCGATCGAGCGCCGCGGCAATGCGAGGAATATCGGATGCGTCGATTCCGATTCCGACGATCATAGACATCTGTACGCCTGATGATACTTCCGAGCCCGACCCCTGACTTCCAGTGGGTCGAAACGCCTCATGGTCCTGCTCTGGTATGCAGCCGCCTGCTCCCGCTGGCGCGTCATCTGTTCTCGACCCGATCCTGGACGCTCGGGTCGGGCCCCCCGTCGGGCGACGAGGACAGGAGGTGGCTCGAGGTGGCCCTCGCCATTGGCGTCGGGCCACGGCATCTCGCGCGGGCGCGCCAGGTGCACGGTTGTGCCGCCGCCGCCGCAAGCACAGGAGCAGACGACCTGCCTGAGGCCGACATCCTCTACAGCGACGATCCGGCGCTGGCCATGGCCGTGCAGACGGCTGACTGCCTGCCAATACTCTTTGGCGATTCCCGCACCGGCGCGGTGGCGGCGGCGCATGCCGGCTGGCGCGGGCTGGCCCAGGGCGCGCCGGTGTCGGCGGTCAGGGCGCTCGAGGAGCAGTTCGGGAGCCGTCCTTCGGATCTCGTTGTCGCCGTCGGCCCGTCAATCGGGGCGTGCTGCTACGAGGTGGGTGACGAGGTGAGGCACAGGTTTCTGGAGGCCGGGTTCAGTCCGGACCTTCTGTCGCGATGGTTTCTCGATGCGCCTCGCCGGTCGGACGAGAATCCACCCTCCACGACGGTCCCGCGGCCGCCCCGCTCCGGCCGCTGGTATCTGGATCTCTGGCAGGCGTCGCGGCAGCAGATCGAGACGGCCGGTGTGCCGCCCGCGCAGATCTCGGTGGCGGAGCTGTGCACGGCGAGCCACCCGCGCCTGTTCTCCTCGTACCGACGCGACGGCGGCGGAGCAGGACGCCTGGCGGGCGCAATCAGATGCGCGCCGCGTCGTCCATTGCCCGCTTAGGGCCCGTCCCGGACGGGCCCTAAGGAGTCTCGTCAGGCACCCGAATCGAGCGTCTGCTCCACGCCGGCTGCGTTCTGACGAGGTGGGGCGGCGAAGTACAGAATGCGCTGGCAGCTGTCGCACTGAATGATCTCGTCGTTGCGACGGATTGTGTTGAACACCTGCGGCCGAAGGCGTACGTGGCAGATCGTGCAGACGCCCTCGCGGGCCTCGGCGACCGCGACGCCGTTGCGACGCCGGGCCACCAGATCGAAGGTTGCCAGCACGCCGGGACTAAGGGCGGCCACGAGCGAGGCCCGGTCGGCCGCCAGTCGCTCCAACGCGCGGGTCATCTCGACCCGTTCGGCCGCAAGCGCCTGACGATCGGCCTCGACCGCCTTGACCTCGGCGGCGAGATCGGCTTCTGCGCGCTTCAGGGCGGAGGTGCGATCGTCGCTCTCGATCATGCATTCGAGGATCTGGTCCTCGAGTTTCCGTATCTCCGTCTCGGCGAATGCGACCTCGTGCTGAATGGCATGGTACTCCTGGTTGGTCTTCACGGCCATCGCCTGATCGCGGAACTTGGACAACCGGCTCTGGTGGAGGGCCACGTCCTTTTCGATCCGCCGGCGGGCGCTCTGACCAGCGGCCAGGCGATCCCGGGCCGAGGCGACGGCCTGCCGGCCCACCTCGAGCCTCTCGTCGAGCGCTTTCTGCCGCTCCGGTTCCTCGGCGAGGCGACGTTGGGCGTCGGCTGCGGCTGAATCCAACCGCTGCAGCTCGATTACCCGCTCGAGGTCGACATGCATGGAGGTCGAAGCACGGTACTGGGCCCACCAGGACTCGAACCTGGAACGGGCCGGTTATGAGCCGGCGGCTCTGACCGTTGAGCTATGGGCCCACACCCAGTCTAGTGTCACGAGTACGAAATAGCTAGGTCGTTCTCCCTTCCAGGAACGCCCTCAGCTTGCGGCTCCGCGAGGGGTGTCGGAGCTTCCTGAGCGCCTTGGCCTCGATCTGCCGGATGCGCTCTCTGGTGACCGCGAAGCTCTGGCCCACCTCCTCCAGCGTGTGCTCGCTGCCATCGCCGACACCGAACCGCATCTTGATGACCTTTTCCTCGCGGGGGGTCAGTGTCTTGAGCACCGATTCGGTCTGCTCCTTCAGGTTCAGGTTGATGACCGCCTCGGCCGGTGAGACAACCTGGCGATCCTCGATGAAATCGCCCAGATGCGAATCCTCCTCTTCGCCGATGGGTGTTTCGAGCGAGATCGGCTCCTGCGCGATCTTCAGCACCTTTCTGACCTTGCTGACCGGGATGTCCATCCGCTTGGCGATCTCCTCCGACGTCGGCTCACGCCCCAGCTCCTGCACCAGGGCGCGCGAGGTGCGGATCAGTTTGTTGATCGTCTCGATCATGTGAACCGGAATCCGGATCGTGCGCGCCTGATCCGCGATGGCACGGGTGATGGCCTGCCTGATCCACCAGGTCGCGTACGTCGAGAACTTGTAGCCGCGGCGGTACTCGAACTTGTCCACGGCCTTCATCAAGCCGATGTTGCCTTCCTGAATCAGATCGAGAAACTGAAGCCCCCGGTTCGTGTACTTCTTGGCGATCGAGACGACCAGACGAAGGTTCGCCTCGACGAGCTCCTTCTTGGCCTGCTCGGCCTGATATTCACCGCGCAATATCGTTTCGAGCGTCTGTTTCAGTTCGGCAGGCTCCTGTTCGAGCGCGCCGGTCATCGCCTTCAGCTTGCCGCGCTGATCCTTCAGCTGCCTGAGCAGGTTCTTGCGCTCGTCCTCCCGGAGCTTCTGCTTGCGGTTCTTCGGCCGCAGGATCCGGTCGAGCGCCTCGATCTCGCGCTGCACCGCCTTGACGCTCTCGACGGCGTCCTTCATCTCGTCGATGAGCCGCCGCTTCACGGCCTCGGTGAACTCGATCTCGCGGATCTGCTGCGACAGCTCGATTCGCGCCCGCATGGCCGCCCATCGTCCTCGGCGATACTTGCGCTTGTCCCTCGTGGTGGTGCCTCTGGGCAGCGCCGCCAGCTTCTGCTGGAGTTTCTCGGCGGCCTCGTTGGCCCTGCGCACGGCCTCGATCTGCTTCTGGACCTGCCTGGAGCGCTCCGCGATCCGCTCGTCGGTGATTTCCTCGTCGTTGAAGATGACGAGCTCACGGATCGTGCGGTCGCCGGTCCTCAGATGCTCGCCCAGCTTGATGACCTTGCCGGCGACCAGCGGCGTGCGCGAGATCGACTTGATGACGGCCAGCTTGCCCCGTTCGATCCGCCTGGCGATCTCGACCTCGCCCTCCCGCGTCAGCAAGGGCACCGTGCCCATTTCCCGCAGGTACATGCGGACAGGGTCGTTGGTCTTGTCGAGGGCGCCCGGTGTCAGGTCGAGCTCGAGCTCCTCGGCGCCCTCGGCGGTCCGATCGATGGCCTTCTCGTCCCGGAGGTACTTCTGGTCCGAGTCGATCACCTCGATGCCGGCGCTGCCGAAGGTGTTGAACAGATCGTCGAGCTCCTCCGATGAAGTGATCTCGGACGGCAGCAGCTCGTTGACCTCGTCGTAGAGCAGGTAGCCCTTTTCCTTGCCGATATTGATGAGCTGGCGCACTTCGTCGTACTTTTCTTCAATCGACATCAGTCAGCCCTCATTACGACAGTAGCTCGATTCGGTGCAGCACGTCCTTCTTCTTCAGCCACAATGCGTCGATTTCGTGCCCGTGCCGGCCGGCGCCCTGCTCCTGGAGCCTGTCGATCTCGCGCTGGATGTCGGCCCGTTCACGTTCCCAGCGGAGCCGTTTCAGCGCCCGCACGCACTCGAGCGGGGGCGCCGGAGGGGCGGCAGTGGCCGCGACGCTCGTGACAAGCTGGGCGCCCACGGTACTTAGACGCTCCAACAGGGCCGCCGGGAACCGGTCAGGCTCGGCGTCCAGGCCGCGGGCTGCCTCGATAATCTCGCGTCCGGCCAGCTCGCTCAGGTCCTCGACCTCCAGGTCGGCCAGGATGGTCAAGGTCTCGGCCGTGGTGTGCACCAGCCCCCAGATCAGGCCTTTTTCTGCGTTTTTCAGTGGTCCGAACGACGGGAGTTCCCGTGAGCTCACCCCTGGCCGTCGCTGCAGGGCCGCCCGGCGGATTTCAGAGCGGACTACCTCTTCTGTAACCCGAGCCTTGTGGGCGATCCGGTCCGCGAACTGGTCGCGGACGGCGGCGTCCGGTATTCGCGCAGCCACTGACAGCATTCGGCCCAGGAACTTGCGGCGGTTCTCGTCGCGCTCGAGATCGAGGCCCCCAGCCGCCTGATCCAAGACGTATTCCAGGTACGGGCGGGACGTGCGCAGCTTTTCCCGATACCGATCCGGGCCCCGCCGCCGGATGAACGTGTCCGGATCCTCCCCGCGTTCGAGCCCGACGACATTGACCTCGAATCCTTCGGCGACCAGCAGATCGCAGGATCGCACTGCGGCCCCTTCACCCGCCGCGTCAGGGTCGTAGCTGAGGACGACCTTGCTGGTGAACCGCCGCAGCAGATGCGCCTGTTGCGGCGTCAAGGCAGTACCGCACGAAGCTACGACTGGCGCGGCGTCGGTCTGAAACACCTGCGCGAAGTCGAAATACCCCTCGACCAGCACGGCGTAGCCCAGCTTGCGAACCGCAGCCTTGGTCAGGTGCAGCCCGTATAGCGTGCGTCCCTTCGAGTAGATCGCGGTTTCCGGTGAGTTCAGGTACTTGGGCGTCTGGTCGGGGTCCATCGCCCGGCCGCCGAACGCCACCACCGTTCCGGTGTCCCGACAGATTGGTATCACGAGCCGAGCCCGAAACCGGTCGACGAGTTCCCCATTGTCGCGGCGAACGAGCAACCCACTCTGGAGCAGCGCCTCCTCGGCGAACCCGCTGTCCTGCAGCCGATTCGTCAACCCGTCGCGCTGCGGCGGCGCAAAGCCCAGAGCCAGGCGCGCGCCCGTCTCGGCCGTGATGCCGCGCTCCATCAGGTTCTGGCGTGCGCGCCCTCCCGAGGGCGCTTCGAGCTGCTCGCGGAAATACGCGCAGGCGACCTCGTGGATCTTGAGGAGGGTCTCCCGCAACCCTGCCTCGTGGCCGGCCTCTCGCCCGTCCTGATCCTCGGGAAGCGGCATGCCGAACTTCTCCGCCAGCATCCGGACCGCGTCCTGAAAGCCGACTTTTTCGTACAGCTCCAGGAACTTGAAGACGTCGCCTCCGGCGCCGCAGCCGAAGCAGTGGAAAAACCCCTTCTCGGGGTTCACATGAAACGAAGGAGTCTTCTCCGCGTGGAACGGACAGAGGCCCTTGTGCGTGGTTCCCGCCCGGCGGAGCGGTACGTGTTCCTGCACGACCTGCAGGATGTTCGCCTGCAGGCGGAGGTCGTCGATGAAGCGCTGGGGGAACAACACTAGTCCTTCAACTCCACGACGGTGACCCCGCCCCCACCCTGCTCGGGCGGCGCCGGGCTGAACCGGGCGACGAGCGGATGCTGCTGGAAGAACCCAGTCAGCGCGCGTCGAAGCTGTCCGGTGCCGTAGCCGTGGATGACTCGCACCACGCGCTGATCGCCGAGGAGCGACTCGTCGAGGAACCGTTCCGCCCTGACCAGCGCCTCGTCGACCGAGCAGCCGATCACGTTCAGATCGGTCGAGCCCGCGTCCCGGGGCTGCAACTCCACGTGGACGCTCACCCTCGGTGCAGGTGCCGCCCCTCCTCCAAGCACCTGCAGCTCGACGAGGTTGGCCCGCATCCGCTTGCCGCGGACATCGAGCTCCGCCGTTCCATCGTGAATCGAGGTCACGACTCCCTCGACGCCCAGGCCTTCGACGAGAACCCGGTCGCCGACCGCGGCCCTGCGGCGAGAAGGGTCGGCCGTGGACGAGACGCGGTCGGGCAGGGGCCTGAGGTACCGCTCCACTACCTGATCGATATCTGCGCGCGCTTGGGCGCGGACGAGGCCGGCCTGGCCCGTGCTGACAGGCACGCGCGCCGCCTCCCGCGCAAGGGCGCCGGTGCGATCCTTGAGGCCGGCAATCACCTCGTCGATGTCGCGTCGCGCCTTCCTGGTCAGCGTGTCCAGTTCCTCGCTCAGCCGGCGGCGAAACGTCTCTTCGCGCTGCTGCATTTGCGCTTCGGCCGCCTCGAGCGTTTCGCGATCGCGGCCGACGAGCCGACGCTCGTGCTCGAGCGCGCGCATGTCGCGGTCCATCTTCGCGAGATGCGCGGCCAGCTGCGCCTCGCGTGCGCTGAGGTTCTGGCGCGCGGCCGAAATCACGTCCGGATTGAGACCCAGGCGCGAGGCCACCTCGAGGGCCAGGCTCCGGCCCGGCGACCCGTAAGCCAGCTGGAAGGTGGGCGCAAAGGATTCCGCGTCGAAGCCGAACGCGGCCGACACCACGCCCTCGGTCGTCGATGCGTACGTCTTGAGGGCGTCGTAATGGCTCGTCGCCAGCACCGTCGCCCCCCGCTTGCGGAAATGATCGACGAGGGCGACACCCAGGGCGCCACCTTCGACGGGGTCCGTCCCCGATCCCACCTCGTCGAGCAGGACGAGCGCCGGCACCACTAGCGTGCGATCCATGGCCGCGATGTTGGTGATACGGGCCGAGAACGTGCTCAAGCTCGCCTCAATCGACTGCTCGTCGCCGATATCCGCGAAGATCGTGCGGAAGACGGGCAGCCGCGCACCGTGAGCCGCCGGAACGTGCAAGCCCGACTGCGCCATCAGCGCGAGGAGGCCGGCAGTCTTGAGCGCGACGGTCTTTCCGCCCGTGTTCGGTCCGGTGATGAGCAGCACCGAGGCAGGGGGCACGATCGTGATGGTCACCGGTACGGGCGCCTTCAGCAGCGGATGGCGCGCCGAGGCCAGTTCGAGCGCTCCGTCGGTCGAGAGCGCCGGCTCGATCGCGTCGATCGCGTGCGCGTAGCGCGCGCGCGCCTGCATCACGTCGAGCTCGGTGGCCGTGTCGATAGTACGCTGCACATCCATCGGCCGCGACCGATAGGCGTTGGTGAGCTGAAGCAGGATGCGCCGGACCTCCTCGGCTTCCTGCTCTTCCAGTGCGACGATGTCGTTGTTGATGTCAACGGTGCTGAGCGGCTCCAGAAACAGGCTCGCCCCGCTCGTCGACGCACCGTGAATGATGCCAGGAATCGCACTTCGATGCTCGGCACGCACCACCAGCACATAGCGCCCGTTTCGCTCGGTGACGACCTGGTCCTGCAGGTACCGCGCCGTGTCCTTCCCTCGAAGGTAGGACTCGAGCGTGCCACGCAGTCGCGCGCGCTGCCTCCGGAGCCGCTCGCGGATCGACTTCAGCTCCGGCGTCGCCTGGTCGACCACTTCACCCGATGCATCGATCTTGTCGCGTGTCTGCGCGATCTCGACGGCGAAGGACGCACCGCTCCTGCTCGTCTGCTCCAGAATGGCAAACGACGCGGGCGACTCCCGGATGGCCGTTCGCGTCTGCTCGACAGACTCGAGAAACGCGGCCAGGGTCAGCAACCGGGCCGCTTCGAGCGGGCGACCCTCGACGGCGAGCGCGGCCAGGGTCGTCAGCAGATCGCTTGTGGCGTGCAGGGGAAAGGGACCGTGCGCCGCCACAAAGCGTGCGGCCTCACTCGTCGCGGCGAGCAGGTACGCCACCCGCTGCGAATCGACCGACGGCGCCAGGCGGGCCAGCCGCTCGTCACCGAGCGGGGTGAGCGCGTACCCCCGCACCGCCTCGACTATACGCTGGTATTCGAGGGCCCGCAGGGCTCCTGGTTGCATAGGTTGACGGGACGGCCGCCCCGGCGGGAGGCTGAGAACCAGTCATTTTACCAGTGCCGTCGCAGATCGCCAAGCGTGAGCTGACGGCTCACAAGTGATTGATGGTGCTGGCAATCGCTGCCGCCCCGAATCCATTGTCAATGTTGACCACAGAGACGCCGGAGGCGCAGCTATTGAGCATCCCGAGGAGCGCCGCGAGGCCTCCGAAGCTTGCACCGTACCCCACCGATGTCGGCACGCCTATCACCGGCACCGACACCAGGCCGGCCACAACGCTCGGAAGCGCCCCTTCCATGCCGGCGACCACCACGATGACCCGCGCCTGGTCCAGGCGCCCGCGCTCGACCAGGAGCCGATGGATGCCCGCCACCCCGACGTCGTAGAGCCGGTCGATCTCATTGCCCATGAGCGCTGCGGCACAGTGAGCTTCTTCGGCGACTGGCAGATCCGAGGTCCCCGCCGCGACAATGAGGATCCTGCCCCTACCCGGCGAGACGTCCTGCTGTCGGCACGTGATCGACCGGGCCTCGACATGGTAGGTCGCCTGCGGTACGACGCCACGAACGGCGTCAAAGGCGTCGAGCCCGGCGCGAGTCACCAGCAGGGTCGACCCGCGGCCCACGATCTCGGCGGCTATCGCGGCGATCTGCGCCGGCGTCTTGCCCAGCCCGAGCACCACTTCAGGGAATCCCTGGCGGACCGTTCGGTGGTGATCGACGCGGGCAAAGCCGAGGTCGGCGAATGGCTGGGCCCGAAGCGCATCGAGCAGCAGGCGCTCCGCGTCGGGCGCGCTCAGACGCCCTGCGGCGACCTCGTCCAGGAGCGTCTTGAGCCGCGTGGCGTTCATGGGAGAGTCATGGTCGGCCGGTGCGTTTGTTGACCGCGGATAAACCAGCCAGTAATATAAGCCATTGCTGTAAATGTCGCTTGCTAAAACCCTTACGCTCGCAGACGGCTCCCTGATTACTGTCGTCGGCAGTCCCCCGTCCTGTCATCTCGGGCCGTCCTGCCGAGGCGGCCGGCGGCCGCTCGATCCTCAATGACCCTCACAGAAACCCTGACGCTCGCGGCGTACTTCTTTGTCCTGATCATTCTGGCCATATACGGGTGGCATCGCTACTACCTCGTGTACCTATACATGCGCCATAAGGCGAACGAGCCGAAGCCCGGTGCTCCCCCGGCCCGGCTTCCCGTGGTGACCGTCCAACTTCCGCTCTACAACGAGATGTACGTGGCTGACCGCCTGGTCGAGGCTGTCTGCGCCCTGGACTACCCGCGGGATGCGCTCGAAATCCAGGTGCTGGACGACTCCACCGACGAAACACGCGCCATAGCCGAGCAGGCCGTCCGGCGCTTTGCGGCCGAGGGCCTGGACATCAAGTACATGGCCCGGCGCGACCGTAGCGGCTTCAAGGCCGGGGCGCTCGATGCCGGCCTGCGGACCGCGCGTGGCGAGTTCATCGCGATCTTCGACGCGGACTTCCTTCCCGCGCCGGACTTTCTCCAACGGTTGCTGCCGTATTTCGCGGACGGGAAAGTCGGCATGGTCCAGGCCCGGTGGGGTCACATCAATCAGGACTATTCGCTGCTGACCAAAATTCAGTCCATCCTGCTCGATGGCCACTTTGTGCTCGAGCACGGCGCACGAAACCGGTCGGGGCGCTTCTTCAATTTCAACGGCACGGCGGGCATCTGGAGGCGTGCGGCCATAGACAACGCGGGCGGGTGGCAGCACGACACGCTCACCGAGGATCTGGACCTCAGCTACCGCGCCCAGCTCCGCGGCTGGCGATTCGTCTACGTGCCGGACGTCATCGCGCCCGCCGAAGTGCCCGTCGAGATGAACGGCTTCAAGTCCCAGCAGCATCGCTGGGCGAAGGGGTCGGTGCAGACCTGCCGTAAGCTGCTGCCCGCCATTCTGCGGGCGGACCTGCCGCTGGGCGTCAAGGCGGAGGCCTTCTTTCACCTCACGGCGAACTTCAACTATCCGTTGATGGTGGTCCTCTCGGTGCTGATGTTTCCGTCGATGGTCATTCGTTACAACATGGGCTGGTACGAGATGCTGCTCATCGACGTCCCGCTGTTCTTCGCCGCGACGTTCTCGGTGTGCAACTTCTACATGGTCTGCCAGCGTGAGATTCACCGCGACTGGCGGGCGCGCCTGAAGTACCTGCCCTTCCTCATGTCGGTCGGGATCGGCCTGTCGATCAACAACACGCGCGCCGTCCTGGAGGCGCTCTTCAATCGGGCCAGTGAATTCACCCGCACACCCAAGTACAGAATCGAAGGTGAGTCGGACGACTGGGTCGGCAAGAAATACCGTCAGTCGGTGTCCATTCAGCCGTTCGTCGAGCTGGCGCTCGGACTTTACTTCACGGCGACTGTGTTCTACGCGCTCGCGAATCAGATCTACGGGACCGTCCCGTTTCTGGTGCTCTTCCAGATCGGTTTCCTGTACATGGGGCTGCTCTCGCTGGTGCAGCAGTACGCCAGCGACCCCGTCGTGCTGAAGACCCAGGTCGCCGGCGGCAAATGAAGTCACGGGTAGCGGTTCTTCGAGTTTCCGCCGACAGCATTCTGAGCGACATCGACCGTCTTATCGGACTGGCGGGCGTGGCGGAGGCTCTCGCGCCCGGCCGCACGACCATCCTGAAGGACAATATTTCCTGGCACTTTCCGTTTCCCGCCGCGAACACGACGCCCTGGCAGCTCGAAGGCACGATTCAGGCGCTGCGGAGCCGCGGGTTCGCCGATCTGACGTGCGTGCAGAACAAAACGGTGGTGACCAATGCCTTCAAGGGCGAAGACCTGAATCATTACAAACCGATCTTCGCTCACTACGACGTTCCAGTCCTGTACAACTTCAGGGATCAGGACATGAAGTGGGTGCGCCATGAGCCGGCCGCCCGCATGCGGGTGCTGAAGCGCATCTACCCGGAGGGCATCCAGATTCCGGACTACTTCTTCGGCAAGAACGTCGTGCATCTGCCGACGACCAAGTGCCACATCTACACCACGACGACCGGCGCCATGAAGAACGCGTTCGGTGGTCTCCTGAACACGCGCCGCCACTACACGCATTCGTGGATTCACGAGACGCTCGTCGACCTGCTGGCCATCCAGAAGGAGATCCATTCAGGCCTGTTTGCGGTCATGGACGGCACGACGGCGGGCAACGGACCCGGCCCACGCACGATGTACCCGGTGGTCAAGAACGTGATGCTCGCCTCAGCCGACCAGGTAGCCGTTGACGCGGTGTCGGCCAGGATGATGGGCTTCGATCCGCTGTCCATCAAGTACATCAGCCTCGCGCACGACGATGGGCTTGGAGTCGGGGATCCACGGGACATCGAGATTGTCGGCGACGTCGACCTAGCGGAGGAGAACTGGCGATTTCACGTCGGCAGAAATCTGGTCAGGGTAGGTGGTGGCGACCTCATCTGGTTCGGGCCACTGAAACGCTTCCAGAAGCTGTTCTTTCACACGCCGCTCGTCAACGGATTCATCCTTGCAAGCGACGTGTACCACGACTTCTATCGGTGGCCGCTCGTCGACCGGCGGGTCTTCGAGCGCTGGTGCGAGTCCACGCCGTGGGGCCGGCTATTCCTGCGGTACGCCCGGATGGGACCCCAGGCCACGTTCCCGGGCCGCACCGTCCGGGACCTTCCGTCCGCCTCGACCCTGGTGCACTGAGTCTCACGTCACCCGGGCCTCGAGCCGCCGCCGCCCCCGCCTCCTCTCCGCGAGTTATCATGGTTTCATGACGACTGACCTGCGGCCCAAAGCGGGGCTTGAAGATACCATCGCGACCTCATCGGCCATCTGTTACCTCGACGGGGACCGAGGCGTGCTGGCGTACTGCGGCTATGACATCCACGACCTCGCACGGCGGTCGACCTTCGAGGAAGTGTGCTACCTGCTCTGGCACCGTCGGCTGCCGACCCGCGCCGAGCTCGCCGATCTGCAGACCTCGCTGAGCGTGTCCCGTGCGCTGCCCGAGGGCGTGCTGCGCATCATGCGCACGCTGGCTCCGGGCGATGGTATGGACCTGCTGCGGACCTTGACCTCCGCGCTGGCGCACTTCGACGCCGACGCGGCCGATCAGTCACCTCAGGCGACGTACCGCAAGTCGGTGCGGTTGACCGCCCAGCTGGCCTCCCTGGTGGCGACGATGGGGAGAATGGCCGCCGGCGGGGGTCCGATTCAGCCGGATCCGGCCATCAGCCACGCCGCGAACTTTCTCTACCTGCTGACAGGGGAACGGCCCAACGCGCTGGCAGCTCATGCGTTTGATGTGGCGTTGATTCTCCATGCCGACCACGAGTTGAACGCGTCGACCTTTGCGGCGCGGGTCGCTGCGGCGACGCTGACCGACCTCCACTCGGCGATCGTCGGCGCCATCGGGGCCCTGAAAGGACCGCTGCACGGCGGCGCCAATGCCGACGTCATGCGGATGCTCGTCGAGATCGGCGCCGACTCGCCGATCGAGAAAGCCGAGGCGGTGGTGCGGGCCAAGCTGGCGC
>CAZCEL010000036.1:0-18816 GCA_964497175.1 uncultured Bifidobacteriaceae bacterium | reverse complement strand
CGAACCACGCGGGCGGCATCGACACCTTGCGCCAGGCATTCGCGCCGCATGTGGTCCGAAAGCGTCACCACGACAGCGCACGCGTCGAGAAGCTTCTGGCGACGGCGCTGCTGGGCGTACTGTGAAAACATCGACACAGGGTGCCAGCCGCCGCAGCGCCGCGGGTAATACCGCAGCAAACAGCCCGGACCGAGCGAGCGACAACACGCTCGGGGGGAGGGGTACATGTGGGTTTTCGTGCCGCTGATGCAGGTCCCGTGATACGCGTGAAGAAGGATCGCCAGCGGAGCGACGTCAGCCAACCTGGCTTCGAGCGACGGATCGGACAGACCATGAAGGAACACGAGATCGGGCGACCAAGCCGCGAGTTGGGAAAGGGCCGACTCGTCTCCGATGAGGTGCACAGGCACGCCTTGCGGAAGAAAGCGCTCGGCACCTGCGGGCGGCTCGAACTGGAACCAGACACGAAGGTCATGACCCCGCGCCGCGAGCGCGGGGATCACCTGTTCAAGGTAGGTCTCGACTCCGCCAGCCCGGTGAACATGACGCGTCGCGACGGCGATTCTCACCGGGCGGCCACTCCCTCGAGAGACGGTGTGGTTGCCCGCACCGGGCGCTCGGTGATTCGGGCGATCGCGTGCTGCACATCAAACACCTGGTGGTAGAGCCGCCGGGCTCGCGCTCCAAGTGCGATTCGCCGAGCGGGCTCTCTCAGGAGGGCGAGCGTTCTGATGGCGAGCTGATCGGGATCGGGCCCAGGCGCGAGTTCCACGGCCAGGCTTTCGCGCCAGATTGGTTCACTCAGGATCCCGTCATTTGTCACGACCGCGGCGCCATGAGCGAGCGCCGCGACCACCGAGGTGCGTCTTGCGCTGACGCCATCCGGATAGGGATGCAGCATGACGTCGCATGCCTGCAGATGCAGCGACACCATCGTCGCGTCGACGGCGCCGGTTGCCTGGATGCGCCCCGCCAAGTCGGGCCGACGAGCCAGGAGCCCCTCGAGATATTCGGCGCTGCCGCGGCCCATCAACACGATTCGGACGCCGTCGGTCTTCAGCACGGCTTCGATCGTGGGGCCGAGCAGGTCCGTGATGAGCGGCGAATGACCGCTGAAGTGGCCGACCAGCCGTTCGCCCGCCGGCGCCAGGGTTCTGCGAAGACCGGCGACGCGGGCTGCATCGCCGATAACACGCAGGGGCGCGGGCAGGGGCAGCCATCGAACAGATACGTGGCTCGGCACATAGCGCCTCACGAGGGGCACCCAGGCCGGAATGCTGACCCAGACGCGCTCGGCCCCTCGGGCGACGAGCCACAGCATCGCTCTGTGAACGACCGCAGCGGCCAGAGGGACGGGCCGCCAGGACCACGCCAGACACGGCTCATGCACGAGAAGATCGATTCGATCCTTGCGCAGGATGCCGCGCAGCGCCAGCCAGCCAGCCAGCGGGACGTTCAACGAGCGCCGTCCGTACCCGTGAGGCACCCAGTGCACCAGCACGCGGCCTGGACCGCCGCACGCGTCGAGCCCGAGGCCGACTCTGCGCAGATCGGCGATCGTGAAGCGTCCGAGATCGCGATGGAGCGTGATGCCAGGAACATGGGGCGCAGGCGCGTCCCCGAGAGCCGATGGACCCCAGACGTGAACAGTGTGGCCGTCATCGAGGAGTGCCTTGGCTGTGACTGACGCGCAATCGCTGACGCCGCCGACGTGTGGCGGATACTCGCAGGTGAAGACATGCCACAGCATCAGACTCTCATCTGCTCCAAGGTTGTCGTGCGCACCTCCCGAGCCGACGAGAGCCCGTAGAAATCCAGACAGCGGCGCACGACCGCGGGCCAGGTAAAGCGGGTGAGGACACTGGCCCTGGCCCGCTCGCCCATCTTCCTGGCCGCCGCAGGATGCTCGCGCACCCACGCCACGGCGGCGGCAAGCGCGTCGGGGTCGTTGGGCGGCACGATGAGCCCGGTCACTTCGTGCTCGACGATTTCCGGCAGGCTGGCTACAGACGAACAGATCGCCGGCAGGCCGCACGCCATGCCTTCGAGCAAGGTCTGTCCGAGGAGTTCTGGCACCTTGGTATGTCCGCCGTACACGTCGTGATACACGCTTGGCAGCACAATGCAGGAGGCCTGCCGATAGGCCTCCACCACCGCCACATCGTCGCAATCGTGCCGGAACGCGACGGCCTTGCCCTCTGCCATGTGAACGAGATCCGCCAGATAGCGACGATCGATCGCGGGACCGATGACCTGAGCCGCTGCGTCCGGCCTCAGCGCGCGAATCAGGACGTCGATCCCTTTGTGCGGCAGCACACGACCCACAAAGAGCACCGGGCCCCCGAACGTCCGGGAAGAGGCCGGAGAGAACTTGACCGTGTCGACACCTCCCCAGATCAAGTGAGCCCGACTCACCGTCTCGTGGCCTGCGACCTTTCGGCTGTACTCGCTGATGTGAAGGTGCCCGTGGTAGAGGCGATCGGTCGACACAAACGCGGAGAGATCCCAGCCGCCGCCTCCAAGATCGGTGCAGAACACCCGGCGGCCAGCCAGCCGGGACGTGATGGCCGCCAGGCTGCTCGCAACCACGTGCTGTTGATGGCAATGAATGACCTGCGCACCGAGGACTTCGCGGATGAGTCCAGGCGAGACAGGGTTCGAACGCTGTCCCCGAACATGCCAGGCACCCCCGATGACGCGGACGTGCAGCGACCCGAGTTGCTCCTCTCTGCTCTCGCTCCCGAACGTCACCAGTCGTGTCGGCACGACGTCGGCCATGTGGCGGGCGAGCTCCATGACGTATCGCTCTGCGCCACCGATAAGGCCCCCGCCATCGCCGAAGAGCGCGGGAACGAGGTGGATGACTGTTGGAGATTCTTGTGACATCACCGTGACGCGGTGTCGTGTCCCAGCGCGCCCTTCCGCGTGCTCCCTGCTGTGAACGCCGGCATCAGCGACGCGACATAGGGTGCGACCGGACCCGAGCGGGTGAGCGGCAGCGCCGCCAGCACGTACAGCAGGATGCTCGATCCTCCGAGCGCGGCGAGCGCTGCCGGGGAGCCTCCCGGCCACCAGTACCCTGCCAGCCCCGCCGCCGACGCCACCGGCACCATGCGGGTCAGCACCTGCAGGGGGGCTTCGATCGACTCGGCCACCGTCACGTTCAGCTCGCGGGCGACGGCTCGGATGTTGAGGGGCAGGCTGACCAGCACGACGCCCAGGATGGAAGCGAGCGGCGCGCCGAGTGGCCCCCAGACCGACACGAGCACGATTCCGCCCAGAACCGTAACGGCCCCGTCGACCAGACTGGTCAGCGAGATCCGCCGTTCATGTCCGAAGCTGAACAGCGTGTACAGTGTCGTCACGTTCCAGTGTCTCAGCAGCATCATGACGACGAAGGCCACGCTGAGCGGCCATCCTCCGAACTGTGTGTCGCCGACCCACCAGGCCACAAATGGCTGATTGACGGCCAGTATCAGGACGGCGAGCCCGCCGCTCATCAGGAGCATGGCCTGGGTCAGCGCCGCCGCCGCGCCGACCAGGCGGTCGCGGTCTGCGCTGGCGCGGAGCTCGCTGAGGGCCGGTTGAGCCGCCTGCATCAGCAGTTGCGGGTGGTTGGCGAAGACGGTCACGAGCTTGCCCGTGCACGCGTACGGCACCACGGCGGCGGGCCCGAGGATCGTTCCGAGCAGCAGGACGTCTGTGCCGGCGAGCAGCACCTGCGCCGCCTGTCCCACGCTGACCCAGATCGAGCGCTGGAGATATGATTTCAGTCCGCTGCCCGTTGACGTCGGGCCAGCGGAGGGACGCGCGGGAATCGCCGCCCGCATGCGTCGCCATGCCGCGAGCGCTGGTACAGCCTGTCCAGCGATCCAGCCGATTACAAGCGCGTACAACCCGGCTCCCGCCCAGATCAACCCGATTGTCAGGGCCGTGCCGAGCGCCCATCCCGCGAGCTGGACTCCGCCCACGAAGGGCAGCTCCTGAAGTCCCTGAAGCGTTGCGGTCGATACGCGAAGTGGGTACAGGGCCAGAAAGGAGACCATCACAATCGCCAGAGGCGGCCCGAGCGATTCCCATGCGCGAGGGAGGAGCCACAGGGTCAGCCCGCATGCGAGCGCGAAGAGGGGCAGCTGCAGGCGGACGATTCTGCGGGCCGCGAAGACGACCGTGGCGATTCCAGTCTGCCGAAGGCCGGGATCATGCTGTCCGGACGCGGACGCGACTTCGCGCGGCAGCAAGGCGATGACGCCAAGATCGAGAAGGCCCAGATAGCCCAACAGCTGTCCGGCGACCAGCCACAGACCCAGATCGTGCTGGCCGAGCCTCTGGAGGAGAAACGGAGTGAGCCAGAGGCCGGCGACGATGATCGCGGCCTGATGAGCGTAGCCGAGGCTGGTGCCGCCGAGCAGCCGGCGCGTTCGCGTCATCGGCGATCTCCGGCAGTCAACCTGTCTGGAATCCGACGCATTCCGGCAGCTGCATGCAGCACCGATCCCACGGCCCAGAACATCAGACCGAGCTGTGTGTTGAACACCGGACCGGCCATGGCCATGCCGACGATCAGGACCTGCAGCACGAGCGTGACCAGGGCGAGTTGCGCGATGTCCGAGTGGCGGCTCCCCGTTGCCCGAAAGGCAGCGAGCAGAGAGGAGAGGATCGCGCCACCATAGAGCAGCCACATCGGGAAGCCACCGTCGAGCAGCCATCCCGTCATCTGGATTTCCACGTAGATGGGGGGGGCCTTGAGATTCGAGGCGTCACCAAAGTACGCGTTCATCATGCCCCACCGGCCGACGCCTGCCCCGAGGGGGAACTCGTCGAGAAGCTCGCCTACTGTGTACGCAACGAAGTGTCCCCGGTGCTCCTGGTACGTTTGCACCGCGCCCTGTTCGGTCACGGTGAGGAATCGCTGCTCGACCGACTCGCCGCCAAGCGACGAGGCCCAGTAAAAGGAGGCGACGACCGCAGCGCTGCCCATGGCGGCCACCCAGGCGGCAGCCCCGAGACGCTTCTGTCGAAATGTCGTGGCCGAGAGCACGCCGGCCGCACAGATGACCATCAGGAGCACGGATCGCACCTGAGTCAGGTACACGACGGCGAACCCAATCGCGACCGATGTCAACGTCGCGAGCCGACCGACTGGCGTCCTTGCGCGGAGGCTGAAGCCAAGACCGAGAAGCGCCGTCAGGCCTCCAGCCACGGCGGCGCCACCCGGCATGTCGCTCAGACCCGGTGGTCGCGTGATGATGCGGCCGTCGCGGCCCTCGTATGTCTGGGAATCGACATACTGATCGTTCATCTGCAGCCCGAGGCTGCTGAACTGCGCCGGCATGAAGCGATCGGGAAAGTACACCTGCAGAATCCCGAGACCCGCGCTCGCGCAATTGAGAACGAAGGCCAGAAACAGCACGCGCTCGGCCTGTCGCACCGACCGGATCGCCTTCCAAGCCCAGAACAGCGGCGCTGCGATCGTGAGCTGGAAGACCCATTGCGCAATGCCGGCGTACGGCTGGCTGGTGGGGTGCAGCAGATTCAGGGCCAGCAACCCGAGTACCGCAAGAAGCCACCGAGTGGCCGCAGGATAGCGCCCTGGGCGGACGGCGGGGAGGTACCATGCCAGCAGCGCGATGCTCGACACATACGGCAGCGCGCGAACCAGGGGCCGGTAGCCCTGCGCCCCCGGCACAAACAGCAGGGCCCCCCACAGAAACTGCACCCCCACGAAGATTTCGATCCACGGCAGGCGTTCGCGAAGCGATCTTCCAGGTGTAGGCGTGTCCGCTGCGCGGCCGCCGGCGAACGGCATGACGATGGCACTCTGGCGACCCTGCACGGGACGATCGACCGATCTCGCAAGAGCTTCGTCCAGCGCCGCCAGCACCGGGTCAGCCATGTGACGTGAGGCCCATGAGCAGCGCTTCGTATGACTGTGCGGTTCGTCTGATGTCGTACGCCTCGACCCGCGAGAGGCCCTCGCGCGCCAGACTGTGCCGGGCCCGTTCATCGGTGAGGAGGGCACACACCGTTTCCGCAAACTGGTCGTCCGGTACAAGTCGCCCCAGTCGTCCGCCCTCGAGCACCTCCCTGCTGCCCGGATTCGGCGTCGCCACGACCGGTGTGCCGCAGGCCAGGGCTTCGATGTACGGCACTCCGAACCCCTCGTACGTCGACGGCGACACGTAAATCCACGCGGACTGATACAGCCGCGCGAGCGCCTCGGTTGCAATGCCCACGTGATAGGTGACGCCGTGGACAGCGGGCCCGGGCATCGAAACCATGTGCAGCTCGGCGTCGGGCAGTGCGGGCCTGATGACCTGATCGAAGAGATCGAGCAGCCAGCGGCCTCGCTTGCGGCCGGTCAACGCGCCGACACAGAGGAGCGTCGGTCGCCGACTGCGCCGCGCCGGTTCTGGACGGAAGACCCCCAGATCGACGCCATTGGGAATCACATGGCGGATGAACGGATTGAAGCGTCGTGTGTTTCGGCTGACTCCTACGGTGCCCCGCTGTAGCCACGCCGTCAGCAATTCCTGCACGTAGACGCCCGACTGCAGCAGGGCGCGTCCAACCGAGGTGGCCGCTCGCGCTTCCTCGATGGCGCTGCCGTGCATGATGCGGACGACCGGCTTCCCAGCCAGCGGGAGCAGAAGGCTGTCCCCATGAGCGATGATGGCGTCGAAGGGTCGGTAGTCGACCGTCAACGCGAGCACATTGCCGAGGTAACCCATGGTCATCCGTCGCCCAAGCCAGGTCGACACCAGACGCCGGCCCGCGATGGCAGCGGTGCCATAACGTGCGCCTCGCGGGCGTGGATCGTAAGTGAAGACCGTGACCGAGTGCCCACGGTCGACGAGCGCATTGGCCAGATCGTGCGCGACCTGCTCGATGCCGCCGCGCTTGGATCCGTCGCACGGCAGGCCGTAGCTGAACATCGCTAGACGAAGCGCACGCAATGGTGGCGCCTCGGCGTGAGGCTCGCGAGGCGCGCTGCGGGGCAGGGTGGCGGTGCTGGCGGTCATGCCGCCACATTTCCGGCCACACGCTCGAAGCATCCTTCGAGCTGCGCCAGACGCGCCGGTGCATTGCACAAACTCCACGCCCGCGCGGGCCCTGCCGACGCCAGCGCCCGTCGTGCTGTGGAGTCCTGCACCAGCCATGCGAGGGCGTCGACCAGGGCTTCGCGGCTAGCCGGCGCGACGAGCCGCCCGCACGAGGGCGTCACGATCTCGCGCGCGCCACCCAGTTCGGTCGCCAGGACGGGAAGCCCGGCGCCAAGCGCCTCGACCAGGGACAGGCCGAATGCCTCAGCCGCGGCGTTGGGCTGGCAATAGATGTCGGCCTCCGCCAATACGTCCGGCACGTCGGTTCGCTCACCCAGGAACCGTACGCACTCGTCCAGCTTCAACACTGCGACACGCTGCCTCAGCGCCCGTTCGTACTGTCGCTCGCGCTCATCCTGCGCGCCCCCCACAAACCAGCACGTCCACTTCTCCTCCACGTGCAGCTCCGCGAGCGCGTCGAGCAGCGCGAAGTGCCCCTTGAGCGGCACCATGCGCCCGACATGGACGATGACGACGCTCTCGACGGCCGTGGCGGACTGCGCCCGGACATGACCATGGGTGGAGCGGGCGACAAAGGACAATGGGCCATGCACGATCTCGGTGGGGGTCCAGGGATAGATGGCTCGTGCCGCGGACTCCGTGCACTGGCTGTTGCAGATCACCAGATCCGGGGTCCAGCGCTTGGCCAGCCGCTCCAGGTATGGCCGGCCTGACAGCAGGTCGTGGGTCCAGAGGACGAGCGGCAATTCGAAGCGGCGTGCCACCGAGGCGAAGATCGCATGCGACCATGGCGACTGTGTCACAACGACGTCGGGCAGGTCCCTTTGTATGATGCGGGCCAGTCGCGATCGCGCCTGCATGGCCAGGTGCGGACGCGTAATACGCGCCGGACCCAGCGTGTCGACGGCCACGCCGGTGGCCCGCAGGCGGGCCGCCAGCCGCCCATCGAAGCACAAGGCAAACCGTGGCTCGAGAGCGGGCCTGGCCGATCGTTCACGCGCGAGGGTTTCGAGCACGCGCTCGGTCCCGCCATACATGTTGCCTGCGTGAACGTACAGGATGCGCATCAGGCAGCGGCTCGGCGGGCGAACGGTTCGTACAAGGTCAAGAGCTGATCGCGAAACCGGGCCGGACTGAACCGCTCGAGAGCCGTCTGCCGGGCAGCTGTGCCAAGCTGTCGCCTCAGCGCCTCGCTGGCCACCAGCCTGGCCAGCTGACGCGCGAGCCCTGCGACGTCGCCAGGTTCGTGGGCGAGTCCGTTCCGCTCGGGCGTCATGAGCTCGGTGGCGCCTCCCGCGAAGCTCGCAATGACCGCGCGGCCAAGCGTCATGGCTTCCGCGATGACGAGGCCGAAGGGTTCGGGCGCCGTGCTGGCATGAACAACGACATCGAGCGCCCGCATGGCGGACGCGGGATCGTCGACGAAGCCGGTAAAACCGACAGCCGAGGTCAGACCCAGCCGCCGGACCGTTCCCTGCAGCTCGTCGAGCGAGTACTGACTCCCCTCCGTCTGGTAGAGCGGGCCTCCAACGATGTAAGCGCGGACAGGCGTCTCCGACTCGAGGCGACCCAGCGCCTCGAGAAAGGTCATGTGGCCCTTCCAGCGGGCGAAGGTGGCGACCAGTCCGATTCGAACGACCGGGTGCCTGGCGGGTGGCAGCCCGGCCAGCGCGTCGAGGTCGGTTGCGGGCCCTGTGGGACGGAAGCGTTCGAAGTCGACGGAGTTCGGGATCGTGACGACGGCCGGCCGCGGCCCGATCAGGCGCCTCACGTCCTCCGCGACGCTTGCCGAATTGGCCGCGATCACGGTACATCGTCGCTTCGCCTGACGGACGAGGCGAGATGTCGCGGGACGCGGGCCAAGGTAGTCGTGGAAGTGCCAGATGAGCGGCACGTGCGCCGGCCTGATGCAGGCGCCGAGCAGATGCATCTTGAAGCCGTTGGTGTGCATGACGGACGGCCCGAATGCCAACACCTCGCGGCGGAGTCGTCTCGTGTAACCGAGCAGGTCGAGGCCACGCCGAATCGCGCGGCCGATGCGATCGAGCGAGGCCGCCTCGTCGGCGCCTTGTGTCCGGCCGGGCGCGTAGTCGCCCAGACGCGCCAGCGCGGGCGGCAGGGGCGACACGATCACACGCACGCCGATCCGGCGAGCCTCGGCGGCCAGCGGGCCGTCCTCGCCAAGCAGCAGGCCGAGCGGCCAGCCGGGCCGCGCCGCACGCACCAGGCCCAGCAGGTCCAGCAGCGCTCGCTCCGCTCCGCCCATGTGGCCGAGGGCGTTCAAGTAGAGCAGCTTCATGTCGGGAGGCGTCTGCCGCTCCGCTACGGGACGCGCGGTGGCGGAACCGCTAATCTAGCCGTTCTTGGCGCGCCGTGCCTCTCCAGCGGTTCTCGCGCTGAGGCGGGTCGCGTTGGCGGACAGCTGCGGCGACTGGGCGTAGTACCGCACGTACTCCTTGCGATAGTACTGGGAGTAGTAATACGGGTTTCTGTCGAGCGACGCGCGGTTGAGAACGCCGCCGACCAGCCGTGCCTTGGCGGCGTTCAGCTGATCGATGGCCGCCCGGGCGGCCTGGCGGGTCGTCTGCTCGGCACCGACGACGAAGACGACGCCGGAGGCGAGGTTGGCAAGGACCGATGCGTCGGCGACCGCGAGCACGGGCGGCGAGTCGATCACGACCCAATCGAACTGTTCGCCGAGGGTCGCCAGGTACTGATCGAAGCGCTTCGACCCCAGCAGCTCGGCCGGATTGGGCGGAATCACGCCCGCGGGCAGAATCCACAACGATGGCGTCGTCGTCGAGTGGCGGATGGCCTCGCTCGCCCGGCACTCCCCGACGAGGAGGTTCGACAGACCGGGCTGATCGGTCAGGCCGAAGATGTCGTGGACGCGTGGCCTGCGCATGTCCGCGTCGATGATGAGGACCCGCAGGCCGGCTTGCGCGAGCGACAGCGCGAGGTTGCTCGCAATGGCGCTCTTGCCCTCGCCCGGTCCGGCGCTCGTGACCGCGATTGATTTCAGGCCCTCGTCGGCCGACGAGAAGAGCACGTTGGTGCGAACCGACTTGATCGCTTCGGCGAAGCTCGCCGGCACATCCGCGGTGATGAGCGCCACGCCGTTCTTTGAGGGCAGGGCGGGCACCATGCCCAGGAACGCCAGTCCGAGGTTGGATCGAAGCTCCTGCGGAGTCTTGATGCGGTTGTCCAGGTACTCGAAGAAAAAGGCTGCGCCGAGGGCGAGGACCAGGCCGCCAAACGTGGCCATCATCAGATCGCGCTGCCGGCGAGGAAGGACCGGCGCGCGCGGCACCTCTGCAGCGTCGACCACCCGGATGTTGCTCGACTTCAGATCCTTCGAGATATCGCTCTCCTTGGTTCGCTGCATCAGGCTCTCGTAGATCTGCCGGTTGCTCTCCGCCTCGCGCTGCAGGACGCTGTACTCGATCCCCTTCCTGTTCAGGCGAAGCGCTTCGCCCTTCTGCGCGTCCAGCGCGCTGACCAGGCTCCGCTCGCGCTCCACCGCCGCCTGGAACTCGTTGCGGACAGACTCCACGACCTTGGCGGTCTCGGCCTGCAGCTTGGCCTCCGTCGCCGCGACGACCGAGCGGATCTTGATCATCTCGGAGTGACGCTCGCCGTACCGCTCGGCCAGGCGCGCCTGCTGGCGCTGCAGCTCGGCCAGCTCCCCTTTGAGCGACTGAACGTAGGTGTTCGAGAGAATCGCGGGGAAGGCGTCGATGCCGGCGCTGCCCTGCGCGGCCTTCAGCTGGTTGTAGAGCGCTTCCTTGTCGATGCGGTCGGTCTTGGCCTTGGTGACGGCCGAATTGAGATCGGCCAGCTTCTGCACGACGATGTTCTGGCGATCTTCGACGGCCACCGCGTCGTGCTGCTCGCGATACTGCTGCAGAGCGGACTCGCTCTCCTCGACCTTCCTGCGCTGTTCGGCCAGCTGATCGGACAGCCAGCTGGTCGCGTCCTTGGACACGGTGAACCGGAACTCGAGATTCTGCTGAATGAACGCATTGACGTGTGCGTTCGCCATGGCGGCCGCCAGATTCGGATCGGGCGAGTTGAACCGCACGTCGACCAGCCGGGTGTTCTTCACGGGCGACACCGTCAGCGATCCCAGGAACCAGTCGGTCAAGCGGGCCTGCTGGTCGGTTTCATCCGCCTGGCGCGGTTCGGCGGCCGGCGCCGGCTCGCTGTCGAGGCCGACGAGGTTTCTCGCGGCGCCGACAGGGTCCGCAAGGACGCCGCGGAGGCCGGTCTGTGCTGTGCCCGGCGTCTGGCCGGGCGCGCCTGGACCGTTTGGCAGATTCGCCATCGTGATTGTCCTTCGCGCCAGACTGCGGCTCTGGAGAATCCGGTACTGCGTCTGATAGAAATCGTCCGCGTACCAGCCTTCCTGCTGCTGGAACATGTCGCTCAGCCGCGCGACGCTCGGCGTGTCCTTCTCGACGAGAATCTGCGCCCTGGCCTCGTAAATGGGGATCGCCCGGAACGAGTTCACCGCGCCCGTGACGAACACAATCAGGAAAAGCGGAACGGCAACCCACCGGCGCTTGTAGATGGTCCGCAGGTAGTCTGAGAGGTGGCGCTCCTCTTCGTGAGGTGCGGCGGCTGCGGGCGTATGCGTGACGCTGTAAGGAGGTGTCATGTCAGAAGAACCGCTCCGGAACCTTGATGGTGTCTCCAGGTTGTACGATGTCGTTCTCGGTGGCGCGCCGCTCGCTGAGCTTGCCGTTGACCGTTCTGAGGATCGTGATCCGGTTCCGGGCGCCGCGATCGGTCACACCGCCGGCCATGGACAGCACCTGCAGGACGGTCGTGCCCCGCTCCACCGGGTAGGGCCCGGGGTTCTTCACCTGCCCGGATACGAACACCGACTGCGCCCGCGGAACGATGATCGTGTCTCCATCGTGAAGCCGGACATTCTGCGCGAGACCGCCGGACTGGAGGTCCGCCAGGTCCACTCGTATCGTGTCGGTCCTGTCTCCCTCGGCGCCGTTCGCCGGCCGCCCTCCGGGCGCCGGACGCACGATCAGCAGCGTCCCTCCGGCGTCGCCGGTCGTTCCCCCCGCACGGGCAAGCGCCTCGATGAGGGTCATGTCCCCGGTGAGCTGATAGGTGTTCGGCGAGCGCACCTCGCCCATCACAAAGATTCGCTGGCTTCGGTACGTCTCGACCGCCACGGTGACCTGCGGATTCCGCAGATAACCGTCGGCCAACTGTGTCCTGAGATCCAGCTCCAGCGCCCGGAGCGTCACACCGCCGGCGCGAACACGTCCGATCAGTGGGAACGTGAACGTGCCGTCCTGCTCGACCGTGAACTTGCCGGACAAGTCCGACTCGCCGAACACCGTCACGGTCAGAACGTCCTGCGCCCCGACCACGTAATCGGTTTGCGCCGACACGGCCGTGGCGATCAGGAGTGCGATAAGCGAACCTTGGAGGTGTCTCATTGCTGTAGCCCGTAGCTGAAGGATCCACCCACTCGAAGGCCGTCGAATTCACGCGACGTCTGCCACTCGGATCGCCGCGCGTAGTAGTCGACGTCGATGCCCACGCGAAGGGTCTCGCCGATTCGATACCCGGCGCCGGCCCCGTACCGCGCCCCGTGATCCACCCGATCGCCCTGCGTGGTGACCGACGCGACGCGCTGGTAGCCGAGCGACTGCCAGCCGACCTTGCCCGTGAGGTCCCACGTGCGGGTCACCCGCTCGGTCACAGCCAGGCCCAGATCGAGCAGCGCGTAGTACGGTTCGGACTGCTGGTAGGAGTAAGTGAGGTCGCGATCCAGCTTCACCTGAACGCGCGTGGAGGAGAGGGCGTAGGTGGCGTCAACCGAGGCCACCACCCCCCGGTAGTCCGGCACGTCGCCGTTCAGCGCGTTGAAATGGCGGTACCCGACCGCCGCTCTGCCTGAAATGAGGGCCAGCGGCTTCATCTCGAACCCCGACATCACCTTGACGCTGTCGGAATCACGAAGGGAATCCACACGGAAGCGGTCCCGGCCGGTTTCGGTCTTGAGCACGAGCGTGGTCAGCGGGGTGAGCTTGTAGCGAACCTGGAGCTGTGCCGTGTCAGCGCGCCGGTCGAGCGCTTCGGCGAGCGAGGCTCCCAGAAATCTCTGGTCCTCGTCGAACTCCAAGCGGCTCCATTGCGCGCTGGCCACGAGGGTCGTCTTGCCCGACAGCGTGATCTGGCTGCCGGCGGTGACGTTCTGGTCTCGACGCCGGGCACGGGCGTCGATTTCGTAGCCGGGCCGCTCGCGCGTGTTGGCATACGTGCCCGTCAGAAAAGGCGTCACGCGCCCGAGCCCGAGATCCCATCGCGCCTCGTTCAACGTGTTCCATGCACGCTCTCTGTCGTAGCGCCGGAAGTACAAATACTGACCTGATATCTGGCCGCTCACGCGCGAGTTCCCGAGCTTCATCCAGAATCTAGTGGCGGGTCCAATGGCGGCCGTCGTGTCGCGCTTGGGCTCCGCGGCTTCGTTGAACACGTTGTCGTCGAGGCCCAGGCTGGTCACCGCGATCGACGGGGTGAACGAGAGGGGTCCCAACCTGAACCGGCCGGTCTCGGCAGGCTCCAGTTCCTGCGCGAACAGGGGCAGGGAACCGGACAGGGCAGACGCCAGACACACAAGCGCGACGAAACACAGGTTCCGGGACATGGCGTGGGAGCGCGGGGAGCGGAGTCGTGCCGCGAACAGAGGGACCGCAGGCGCCTCCACGAGGACGTGCGGCGCCGGGTCGCCGAATTGAATCCGACCTACTGTGCCGCGCTCGCCGGACCGACCGCCACGACGCCGGCCGTGACGCCAGCCGCCGCCGCTGCTCCAAGGAGCCACCACGCCACCGGCACCCTCGCGCAGTTGACGACAACATCGGTCTTGGCGGCCTGCTTCGTCATGTCGAACGGCCCCTCCGTGCACACGACTTTGCCGTCGCGATTCAGCAGCTCGACCAGATAATTCGCCTGAGCGAGCCCAACGAGCGCAAATGCGCCGCTGGTGTCGAGCGTGGCCGTCATCGCGACCAGACCCTGCTGAACGGTTCGAGCTCGCACCGAGTAGTCGGTGTACGGTCTTTTGGCTTCGTCCCTCGCGGTGCCCGCGATCGAGGCCGGGCCGCTCTGGGCTGCCTGCCCCGCGGGCATGGCGCTGCCCGTAAGTGCCACGACCAGCGTACCAACCAGGATTTGTCGCATCCTCATGACCCTGTTCCCCTTGTCGCACGTGGAGCCGTACTCGCGGAGTCGGCCCTGGGGGAGCTGGCTCGGCTGGCGACGCTTCCATACTGCTCCGGCGGGCGCCGTCGATCAAGGGCCTGCCCAGCAGTTCTGTATCGATGAAATCGCGCCAGTATCGTTTTGGATACCTCACGGGCGCCTCCCGGCCCCTTTTGCCCGCATCAGATTGAGGCGGCGCATCTTGCGGTACAGGTTCGTCCGCTGGATGCCCAGCACGCGAGCGGCATCCGCGATGCGGCCATGGTGGTGCTGCAGCACCGCCGCTATGTAGTCCCGTTCGAACTTCGCCCGCGCCTGCCGCAAGGTGGCGTCGACGCCGAAGGGACTTGCCGTGCCTTCGAGCTCGGTGTGCGCGAGCACGTCTTCGAGACGGATGAGGCCGTTGGGGACGAGAAGGACGAGGCGCTCGAGAAGCGCCTTCAGCTCGGGTGCATTGCCCCGCCACGGCAGCGCGGACAGCAGCGTCAGCGCCGGGCGAGTCAGCGTCTTCATCGGCGTCCCGTTCGCGCGGCAGAGCTCCTTGAGGAAGTGCGATGCGAGACTCGGGATGTCCTCCCTCCGCTGGCGGAGAGCCGGAACGTCGATGCGGATGAGCGAGAGCCGCTCGTACAGATCAGCTCGCAGCCGTCCCTCATCGAGGGCGGCGTCCACCGAGGCATCGACCGCCGCGATGGGCCGGATATTCAAGTCGACCGGATCGCGCCCCTTCTCGACAAACGCTTCGCGATCCCTCAAGACCCGCAGCAGCCTGGCCTGGAGTCGAGCGGGCATGTCCGGCACGTTCTCCAGGAACAGCACGCCGCCGGCCGCCTCGCCCAGCCGGCTGTGCGGTCCGACGCGCTCGAGACTCCGGCGCTCGGCCGAGCCGGTACCCACACGTCTGGTGAGGGCCCCGAAGAGCTGGAGCTCGATATCCTCGGGCGTCGGGCCGGAGCAGTCGACTTTCACGAAGGGCGCCCGGCGCGCCGGGCTGTACGCGTGAATGGCCCGCGCGATCATCTCGCGGCCGGTGCCGCGTTCGCCAAAAAGCGTGATGCCACAGCGGGCGGAGGCTGCGCGCTGCACGAGATCGAGAACGAGGCGCATGGCCGGTGAGCTGCCGATGATCCCGTAGGGCAGGGAATCCGCGGCGCGCGGTGACGGCGTGGCCCCGGAGAGCCCAGCCTGCTCGCGCGCGTTGGCGAGAAGCGCCTCGAGGTCGCGCGAGGAAGGCGGCCTGGGGAGGACGTCGAACACGCCCGCGCGAATCGCGTCGGCCGCGGCCCCCGGTCGTGTGGGATCCGCCACGCCGATGAGCACGGCGTTGGGGTGTTCGGTGCGCACGACGCGGGCGATGCGCATGGCGTCGCCGTTCTCGCAGAGATCGACCAGGCACAGCGCAAAGGGTTCCCGAAGACCGGCAAGGACCGCCTTTGTGCCCAGCAGGACAGGCTCGTAGCCCACGTCCCGAAGCACGGCTTCGAGTTCGCCCGATGCCGTGGCGCCGGTGACCAGCAGAGCCGTCGATGCTTCGTTTCTGGTCACGGCGTCATCGGGCGAAATGAGCCCGACCCCTCCGGGTCGATCTCGATGCGCTCGAACGATCCGTCAGGGCGATAGATCAGTCGCCGATCCGGCGTGCCGCGACCGACCGTGTCGAGGGCCACCAGCGCCAGGCTTCCTCCCGCGTAGGTCTCCCACTTGTCGACCTGGCCGTCGCCGTTCGTATCCTCCTCGACACGCCCGAGGATGCCCGCGTCGTAGAACTCCCGCCGCGATACGTGCCCGTCATAGAAGGTCGAGCGTTCCACGCGCTCGACTGACGAGGACGCGTTACGCCTTTCCCCTGAGTCCCTCGAGGCGTCCGGCACATGGTGGAATTCCCATCGATCGACTGCGCCATCGCCGTTCTGGTCGCTCTCCACGCGTATCACGCGGGCTCCATCCATGTAGCCCCAGGTGTCCTCGACGCCGTCTCCGTTCGAGTCGTAGGTGAGCTTCGTCAGGCGTCCTGTCACGTCGTCGTAGTCGGGTCTAACCGATTTCGTTGCAGTTGCTTGGTTCGGGCCCTGGGCGCATGACCACGAAACCAGGAGCACCGCGCAGACAAACGGTCGTGGTCGTTCCCGCAGCAGCAAGGTTCGGCGCATCAGTCTGAACTCTCGAAGCTGTACAGCTCCGCCCTCTCACTTACAGCGTGATCTGCAGCGAGGGCCCCAAACTGGATTATGGGCGCGCCGGCCGCTTGGACATTTATCGGCTGAACCGTCGTGTATCAGTACGGTCGTGATGTGGGACGGAAACGATACGAAAAGGCAGCCGTGACTGCCGGAGTGTGCAACCTCGCGCAGCGTCCAGCGAGCATCTATACGATCGGATGGTGATCGGGCGCGACTGACGGGAGAAGGTCCCGGGACCGTATGACTCGACGGATTTCTTCAATCATCGATGCAAGCGGAAATGGCTTCAGGAGAACGCCGTCTCTGTCCTTCAGTCCATCGTGACCCCCACTGGGCAGGCTCCCGGACAGCACGATCATGGGGATGGACTGCCGACCTTCGGCCCGACGTAGCCGCTGCTTCAACCGGAACGGATCGATTGCGGGGAGCTCCTGCTCGATGAGCAGGACATCGGGTGGATCGATTTCCAGCCGTGCGAGCGCGTCGATACCGTCCTGGGCCTCGTCGACGTGGAAGTTGAAGAGGGCCAGGTAGCGCGCACACGGAACGCGCGCGGCGGCGTAACTGTCTGCGATCAGCAGCCTCGGCGATTTGCCGGGGCGATCGGTCACACGACGGCCGCCGCGGGGGATGCGACGACGATCGGGAAGAGGCTCGGCTCGCCGCTCGAGACGATCCATCGAAGAGCGGAATCTAGCACAGCTCGCGGTCCGTGTTCGACCGCGGGGCCGCGGCGCGCCTGTCAGATCTGCGCGGTGTTGCCACGATTTTTTGCGCCATCGCGATCAGTGCAGTGCCGGCTGCTTGTCGAACTCAACGGCTATGCCGCCGCGCACGGACGGCTCGAAGCGGACCACGCGGCCTCCGGTCGACAGCAGGGTTGGCTGCACACCCGGCGGCTCCATCCAGATGCGCAACTCCACGGCGCAATTGAGGGACGGTCGAGTCTCGGCACTGAACAGCACGCCCGAGACGCTCATGTTCGTCGTTCGTGCGCGGTGCCACCGTTCGTCGCCGACTGAACGGTACAGGAGCGGCCAGGACACCGGAAAGCGAGGCTTCCGCCGGCCTGTCACCATCGCTCTGTGTATCGGAGCGTTCGAGCGGCGCCGCAGTCCTGCCCGGCAGATATAGCCCTGCGAGGGTTGATGACCGATCGCCCTCTTGGGTTACGTGATGTCGAGCCGGTCGAGCCACCGGTACAGCGAGCGGCGGCTCAGGCCGAGCTGCTTGGCCGCCGCCGCCTTGTTGCCGCCGACCTGCCGAAGCACGCGTGTAATCTGCTCGCGCTGGGCCGTGGAGAGGAGCCCCTCCTCTGCAGCGGCTGCTCCGTTGCCCCTGGCTGCGCGGTCGGTCGCGCCCGTGCGGGCGGGGGCCAGCGACATGGCCTGGGAGAGCTCCCTTTCGGCGATGATCCGGCCGTCGCTCAGGATGCAGGCGCGCTCGATCACGCTTCTGAGCTCGCGCACGTTGCCCGGCCAGAAAGCCTGCTGCAGCAGACGCTCGGCCGCGGGCGTTAGCCCTTTGATCGCGCGATCGAGGCGGGTGGCGAACTCGCGAACGAAGGCCGCCGTCAGGTACGGGATGTCCTCGCGGCGATGTCTGAGCGGGGGGAGGTGCAGCTCGATCGTGCTGAGCCGGAAGTAGAGGTCGCTTCTGAAACGGCCGGCCGCCGATTCGGCGCGCAGGTCGCGGTTGGTCGCCGCCACGGCGAACACGTTCGCCCGCCTCGGCTCGAGCGAGCCGACGCGGTGCACCTCGCCCAGCTCCACGGCACGCAGCAGCTTGGATTGAACCGTCAGCGGCAGCTCCCCGATCTCGTCCAGAAAGATGGTACCGCCATCTGCATGCTCGAAGAGCCCGACCTTGGTGTCGGTCGCCCCGGTGAACGCCCCGCGTGTGTGGCCGAACAGCTCGCTCTCGAACAGCGTCTCGACGACGGCCGAACAATTCACCGTTGTCAGCCGCCGGTCGCGGCGGGGACCGAGCTTGTGCAGCGCCCGGGCTACGAGCTCCTTGCCCGTTCCCGTTTCTCCAGTGATGAGCACGGTCCTGGCGTATGGCGCGAACCGGCGCACGGCGTCGAAGAGCTCCTGCATCAGCGGGCTCCGGCCGATCAGGCCGTGGAACTCGAACTGCCTGGCCACGTCGGCGTCGATGCGCAGCAGCGTCTGCCTGCGCTCGACGGACTTGCGCACCGTCGTCAGCAACTCGTGCAGCCGATCGACGTCGAAGGGCTTTCGAATGTAGTCGAGCGCGCCCGCCTTGATCGCCTCGATTGCCATGTCGACGCTCTGTCTCTTATACACATCTGACGCTGCCGACGATCTTACGCGTGT
>CAZCEL010000035.1:0-19008 GCA_964497175.1 uncultured Bifidobacteriaceae bacterium | reverse complement strand
ATCCGGAGGGCGTCAAGCGCCGCATCGGCTACATGTCGCAGCGGTTCTCGCTCTACGAAGCGCTGACGGTCGGCGAGAACATCGCGTTTTTCTCGGGGATTTACGGCCTCGGCGGCCTGCGCCGCGCCGCGCGCCGGCGATTCGTGCTCGAGATGGCCGGGCTCGAAGGGCGCGAACACATCCGCGCGGCCGATCTTGCGGCAGGCTGGCGGCAGCGGCTCGCGCTCGGCTGCGCCATCCTGCACGAGCCGTCGATCGTGTTCCTGGACGAGCCGACCGGCGGCGTCGACCCCCTGTCGCGGCGGCAGTTCTGGACGCTCATCGACCACCTGTCGGCCTCGGGCGTGACCGTTCTGGTGACCACTCACTATCTGGACGAGGCGGAGCATAGCCACCGGATCGCGATCATCCATGCGGGCCGGCTGGCCGCGACCGGCTCCACGAGCGAGCTGAAAGCCGTGTTCGCCGGGCGAACGATCCTCGAGATCCAGACAACCGATGCGGTGCACGCGATGCAGGTGCTCGACAACATGCCGGGCATCGACAAGACGAGCATCTTCGGCACTGCCGTCCACGCGGTGGTCTCGATGGACCCCGCGAGGGCCGTCGTTGAAGTGACGGCGCAGCTCCGCCTCACCGGCGTCGAGCTTGTGTCGATCGTGCCCGTCGGCCCATCGCTCGAGGACGTGTTTCTGGACGTCGTGGGAACGGCCGGCTGATTAGGTCTCCCCTATGAGTGCACTTGAATGCCGTAGCTCTCAGCGGTCAGCGGTCAGCTATCAGCTGTCAGCTATCAGCTCTCAGCTGTCAGCTACCAGCAATCAGCCTGTCGATCTCGCTGCAAAGCTGATCGCTGAAAGCTGCTTTGCTGAAAGCTGATCGCTGAAAGCTACGTCGATGCGCAAGGCCCTCAGCATCGGACGAAAGGAAGTCCGGCAGATCCTCCGGGATCGCCGCAGCCTGCTGATCCTGCTCTTCGTGCCGGCGTTCTTCCTGCTGGTGTATGGCTATGCGCTCAGCTGGGACATCCGGCACATCCGCCTCGTGGTCGACGACCGCGACAGATCGGCGGCGAGCCGTGCGCTCATCGCCGCGTTCGTCAATTCCGGCTATTTCGATCTCGTGGGTAGCGTCGAGAGCCAGGCCGATCTCACCCGCCTGATGGATCGCAACGAGGCGAGGCTGGCGCTCGTCATCCCGACCGCCTTTGCGGCGGAGCTTCGCGGCGGGCGCTCTTCTCCGGTCCAGATCATCCTCAACGGGGACAACGCCAACACGGCGGCGACGGTGATGGGCTACGCGCAGACGGTGGTTCGAAGCGAAGCCGAACGACAGCTCGCGGCCGAGGGAGGCGCCGGGCCTCCCAGGCTGGCGGTGGAGTCGCGCGTCTGGTACAACCCGCAGCTTCGAAGCACGCTGTTCCTGGTCCCTGGCCTCATCGCCTACATCGTGATGATCACCGCCGTGGTGTCCACGGCGGTCTCAATCGTGAAGGAGAAGGAGCGCGGCACGATGGAGCAGGTGCGGATGGCGCCCGTCGATACCGTATCGTTCGTCCTCGGCAAGACGATCCCGTACTTCGTTGTCGCGCTCGTGTCGGCCATGGTCATCGTGTTCGTGGCCGTCCTGCTCTTCGGCCTGCCCATGCGGGGGTCGTGGACGCTGCTCGCCTTCACCGTCTCGCTCTTCATCGTCGGCACGCTCGGCCTGGGACTGCTCATCTCGAGCGTGGCCGACTCCCAGCAGGTGGCGTTTCAGCTGGCGGCGCTGGCGTCCTTCCTGCCATCGCTCATCCTGTCGGGATTCATCTTCCCCATTGCCAGCATGCCGGCGGTGCTGAGAGGCGTCACCTATCTCGTCCCGGCCCGGTACTTTCTGGAGGCGCTGCGCGGCATCGTGCTGAAGGGCACGGGGCTGGCGATCGTGTGGCAGCAGTTGCTGGCCCTTGTGGTCTTCGCGGTGGTCGTGCTGCTGTTGGCTTCGGTCCGCCTGCGGCGCCAGTGGGCCTAGAGGGCCGCTCGATGGGCCGCATCCGCTATCTCGTCTGGAAGGAACTGCTCGAGCTTGGCCGCGATCCTCGCCTCCTGGGCATCGTGATTCTGGCCCCGATGATTCAGCTGGTGGTCCTCGGGTACGCCGCCACGACCGACATCCGCAACGTGCCGGTGGTGATCGCGGACGGCGATCGATCCGCGGCGAGCCGTGAGATCATCGAACGGTTCAGCTTCTCGCCAACCTTCACGGTAGCAGCTCTCGTCACCACGGGCTCGGAGGTCGATCGGTATCTGGAGCGGGGCGAGGCCTGGCTGGCCGTTGTCATTCCGGCCGGGTACGGCAGCGCGGCCGCCGGCCGCCGATCTGCCGCTCTGCAGATTCTGGCCGATGGGAGCGACGCGAACTCCGCCGGGTTGGCGCTCGGCTACGCGGCAGGCCTGATCGATATGCACGTGCAGCAGGCTGTCGCTGGCCCGGGGGCCGATCCCGCCAGGCGTGGGGGGGCGGTTCTCGGAACGATGGAGCCGCGCGTGCGAATCTGGTTCAACCCCCGCCTCGAGAGCCGCGACTTCATGATTCCGGGGATTGTGGCGCTGCTGCTGCTGGTCGTGACCACCAGCTTGTCGTCGATGGGTATCGTCCGCGAAAAGGAGATCGGAACACTCGAGCAGCTCAACGTGACGCCGATCGGCCGGACCGAGCTCATCGTCGGCAAGCTGCTGCCGTACGCGCTCGTCGGACTCGTCGACGTTCTGGTGGTGCTGGCGGTGGCCGTCTTCTGGTTCACGGTGCCGCTGCGGGGAAGCGTCGTGCTGCTGCTGGCGATGACCCTGGTCTTTCTGCTCAGCACGCTCGGTCTCGGCCTCTTCGTGTCAACCATCTCGTCGACGCAGCAGCAGGCGATGATGACGACCATCTTCTTCTTCCTGATGCCGATGGTCCTGCTCTCGGGTTTCGTATTTCCGATCGAGAACATGCCGGAAGCGATCCAGTGGTTCACGTACCTGATTCCGCTGCGGTACTTCCTGGTCATTCTCCGTGCGATCTTCCTCAAGGGCGTCGGCCTGGAGACGCTGTGGCCGCAGGCGCTCGCGCTGGCGGCCTGGGGTGTGGGCATCCTCTGGCTCGCGATCCTGCGCTCGTCGAAGAGGGCGGCGTGAGCGTCGGACCGACTTCAGGAGGACGCGCCGCTTCCCGCCGTGCGTCGTCGGTGTCGGTCAGGAGCAGACCGATCAATCCCCGCCAGGAACGGCACGACGGCCGACAGGATGGCCTGGCGGCACGAGTTGGTCATGCCCGCAACGAGACCGACGATGAAGGGGCCGATCCACGAGGTGCCCCGCTCGAAGATCTCGTATAAGCCGAAGAACGACGCCTCCTCATTCTCGGTGTTAGCCGAGCTCCTCGAGCGGGCGCCTGCCTGGCGGCTCTATCCGATGGTCCACGCGCTGCACGCGCTGCGCGGCGTCCAGTGGCTCGTCGCCCTCACCGTCGTCGCCGAACTCGGCGACCTCGCCCGCTTCGACTCGCCGCGCCACCTCGCGGCCTTCGTCGGCCTGATTCCGTCCGAGTACCCGAGCCGCGCCGCGCGTCGTCAAGGCGGGATGACCCAAGCCGGGAACGGCCGCGCCCGGCGCGCGGTGATCGAAGGCGCGTAGGCCTCCCGCCATCCGGCGAAGGTCTCCGCGCACATCCAGACCCGGATCGACACGTTGCCGAAGCCCATTCAGGCCATCGGCTGGAAGGCCCAGGTCCGGCTCTGTAAGCGCTTTCGGCGACTCACTGCGCGGGGCACACATCCCAACGTGGCCGTGACCGCCATCGCCCGCGAACTGATCGCCTTCGTGTGGGCGCGTGCGAAGGAGGTCCCGACTTCCTAACGCTGCTCGAGTCTCCGGACAGCGTCGAGGCGCGGCCCCGGTGTCCGCCCCGACGTGAAGAGGCGGCTTCGGCCGATCTTCGTGCCTAGAGTGAGGCAGGCGCGCGACGGCACACAGTACGGTGGTACCCAATCCGCGGATATCAGCAGGATCACCCGTCGGCAGTACTGGCTCCCTCTCGGCGTCGACCCGGGTGTGTGCAACAGCCGAGCAGAGAAACGAGCGCTGAGATGTAAAGGCCAGTCGTCACGATTTCGCTACTTGACACACGAAGTCATATCAACGTCACGAATGAGCCGCGCGCCGGGCAGTGACATGAGGGCAGCGCACTACCGGCGCGTTGGCTCCATTGGTTTGTTGGGCCGCCCTTCGACGACGGCATCTGCGGGCCAAGAGTTATGAGGCACGGTTGCTCCGCGAGCAACTGTGCGTCGCCTCGCGCGTCTGATTACTCATTGCCGGGTGCCAGACGTTTCAGTTCCTCGCCCCAATTGACGACAATATTCAGCCGTCTGTTCGTCGATTCTTGCTCGGCCGCCTTGACCATCACGAAGTGCTGGCCATCTGCCATCACGTCGTAGTTCGCACGCACCGCTGGGCTCTCGTAGTGGCCCTCGAAGAGCAGTCTCGGGGTATCTGCTCTGAAGACCGGTGTGGTGGTCACCCTGACCGCCATCATTTTGTCGCCGTCTCGGTAGAACAGCTCCTGCCCGTTGCGCCCCCACATCGGCTGCGTGCCGCCCTCAACGGACACCAGCCATCGGCCCTCACCTTCAGGAAACGGGCGCACGTACACTTGTCGTCTCCCGGAGTCGTTCGCGACGTACGCGATCCAACGGCCGCTTGGATGAATCGCCGGTGCTGCCATTTCTGTTCCTTCCCGCTTGGCCAGCAAGGGCCGGGTCTCGCGCCCTCCGTCCATCGAAAGCAGCATGACCTGTGACCCACCACCGCCTGTTGGATTCCCACCGGCCCGTGCCAGCAACCGGCCATCGGGCGCCCACGAGTGAGGATTTCCTGGCTCAGTCGACAAGAGCTCGTCTGGTCCGCCTCCGTCGGCGGCTTTCCAGTACAGCTTGGAGCGTCCGTCGGTCGCCACCACGAACGTGATGCGCTTCCCGTCAGGCGTCCAGACAGGAACGCCACTCCTTGCGTTGAACGTCAGCTGGCTCCAGGTGCCACGGGGCACGTCGTACGCCCAGATGTCGGTCCCGGTTGGTCCCTGCACATCAACGACGATCCGCTGTCCGTCAGGCGACACACGTGGATTCCCGTACGACCGGGCGGGCTGGGCAATTTGTTCCGCCTGTCCGCGACGGTCCACCAAGACCAGATGCTTCGGCGCGCTCCTGCTGACACGAGACACGTAGACAAGGCTTCCAGTACTTGAAACCGCGAACTGTGCGGCGCCGGCCCCTTGCACCTGCTGCACGTCATCCACCAACCTGACGGGGTGCCCCACCACCTCGAAGCGCTCTGGATCGAACCGCACGCCCATGAGCGACGAGCCGAGCAGGTACACCAGATGCCCTGTCGAAACGTATTGGGCCGCCGATCCTTCGATGAGCACCTTCCGTTCTCCAGTCGCCACCGAGGCAACGGCCAGATACGCCGGCTTCCCGTCGGCCGGCATTACGGTGTAGAGTACGGACCGCCCGTCCGGGAGCGCCGCCGGCCAGGCCTCCGCGGGGCGGGCCTCGGCACTTTGCGAACCTCCGACTGCTTGTGGCGTCCCTCCGGAGGCCGGAACCTGCCACAATCCCGACCCGTTCATCGACCCCAACACGATCGTGTCCGCCGAGATCCAGGCAGCCCCGAGGGGCACCGTCGCGACGGCACAGACGTCAGTGGAAGTGCCTGCGTCAAGCGAGAGCGTCCTCAACTTGCCGTTGAGAACAAATCCGATCCTGTCGCCATCCGGAGCAGGGAAAGGACCGACGGCAGTCTCGGTGCCCACAATCGGTTGACTCCCGAATTGATCGATCGGTCGAGCGTAGAGCCGGGCGCCGGCATCGTTTCGCTCCTGATAGATCAAGCGTGCTCCGTCCGGGGACCACGCCAGCGTCGGACGGTCCAGCGCGAACCAATCCGGCGCGTCGAGCGTGGCCGTCAATCGGGCGACATTCGCGGCGGGAATTCGTGCAGCGGAAGAGCGCGCCTGCCACAAGGGAGCGCCAGCCAGAGCGACCATGACGATTGCAACGGCACCGCCCAAGATCCACATCATCCTCATCCGCCTGCTCCGCCCGGTCCCGGACGTGGCGCGCCGTGCTTCCGGCGGTCTTTGCAAAAGGCGGCGAAGATCCAGGGCGAGGTCGCCCGCGTGCTGGTAGCGGTCCTTGGGATCCTTCGCCAACGTCTTGTCGAGAACGTCGTGCAGCTCGGGCGGTTGCGAGAGCGGTGGTGGCGGGTCGTTGATGATCGCGTGCATCGTGTCGACGTGCGACTTGCCGTCGAAAGGACGCTTGCCCGCGAGCATTTCGTAGAGAACAATACCCAGCGAGAAGATGTCCGTACGATGGTCGAGTTCGTGGCCGCTTGCCTGCTCGGGCGACATGTACGCCACGGTGCCCATCACGCGCCCGGGTTCTGTCACCAGTGACGCCGCTGTTCGTGTTTCGCTCTCCGGGCCTTGTGGAGCCCGGTCCAGCAACTTCGCGAGGCCGAAATCCAGGACTTTCACCTGTCCTTGAGGCGTGACGATCACGTTCGCCGGTTTGATATCGCGGTGCACGATTCCGGCCGTGTGTGCCGCAGCTAGCGCGCCCGCCAGCTGTTGGGCGTAACCGACCCCTTGGATCAGTGGCAGGCCCCTTGGTGAAATGAGCTGGTCGAGGGATCGGCCCGGCACGTACTCCATCACCAAGAAATCGGTACCCTCGACGCTCGCAATGTCGTGGAGCGTCACAATCGCTGGATGATTCAGGGCCGAGGCCGCGCGCGCTTCGTGCAGGAAGCGTCTTCGACGCTCCGGATCGGCGATGAGCTCGCGGGATAGGACTTTGATGGCGACCGTGCGGTGCAGTCGTGTATCGTGCGCGCGATAGACCTCGCCCATGCCACCCGCTCCGAGGAGCACCTCGATGCGATACGCACCCAGCTGTGCACCGGTGGCAAGCGGCTTTGTCTGGTCAAGCATTCTTCCCACGACCTCCAGCGCCGGCTTGGCCATGAAGGCCTCAGTGGCGCCGCCTTGCGCAAGCAGCGACTCGACTTCGCGGCGGAGCGCGGAGTCGCCCGCGCAGGCGCTATCGAGAAGACCCGCCCGCTCCTTCGCGTCGCACGCCAACGCGGCGTCATACAGATGCGAAACCTTCTCCCACCGTTCAGGTGTCATTTTCGAACAGCAAACCTCCTACGCCAGAATTCCGACGGCCCAACGTTGCGAATGAGCCCCGCGCCGTCTCGCCTCAGCGGCGCGTCGGCTCCATTCGCGTGTTGGCCCGCGGTTCGGTTGCGGGCTCCGCCCACGCCTGAGCCCGCGCAGCGAATTCGTCGCACACGTCTGGCCAGTCATGAAGTGTCGCCGGATCGAAGTCGGCGCCGTTCGGCCATGTCAAGGTACCCACTTCTCGATCGAGGGTAACGGCGTTGAACACGGCCAGATCCTGCAAAGGCCCAAAAAGCGCGCCGTGCAACACGGGCCGGAAGTTGATCGATTGCGTGGTCCCGTCGGCGAACACCACTGCCAGCGTGTACGGTCCGACGATATCGAACCGCGTGACGCGATGGATGGGATGAGTCATGGACTACCTGAGTGGTTCGATCTTGACCGGCGGCTGCCCCGATTGCAAGAGATCCCAATCGTGCTGCAGTTCCTCTCGGTGAATCTCCGCCCAAGCCTCGACGAGCCGTTGCTGTGCCTTGGGCAGACTGCCGCCGAGACATTCCACCGTGTCCACGGCAAACACCGCCGCGTGGTCTTGGTAGTACGCGTGAAAGTGCGCGCGATGATGGGGCTGGCCCTCCTCGGCGAACATCCGAATGATGATCCCGAAGAACCGCGACAACTCCGGCACGGCGCTACTCTACATCGTCGGTCAGGTTTTCGTCCGTAGGCTTTCGTCCAGCTAGACAGTATGACTTCGGCGACAGCACACGGCTGACCTCCGGTATCGTCGCGGGTTAGCCTGTGCGGGCCAGAGCCGCAGCGCCGCACGGACCGCAGCGCTGTGTTCCCGGAGGTCAGCCATGAGACAGCCTACTGCGCTTTTCGTCGGTCTCGACGTTCATAAAGATTCGATCGCCGAGGAAATCGCCGACGGCGTCTGGTCGATCTATTTTTGTCGAGTCCTGCTCGGGCGACTTGACGAGCGCGACTATCTGGTCCGAGGATTGCGGTCTGGCAACCAAGTGTTACCCATGTTGCCGGTTCATTCGACCGAAGGCGAAGCACGGATTTGGCGGCGGCGCGGGCGTTGTTACCGATGTTCCCGGTTGCTCAGTTTGTGTCGAGGCTTCGGGCGACGTGTGCCGCGAGCCAATCGCGCGAACGTCCGGAGTGCCTCGTTGACGGCCCGGCTGTCAGGGAAGAGTTCCGCGACGTCCGGATCCAGAAGCACGACGTTGGTGCCCTCTGCATACCGGGCCGCCGTCACTCCGCGCACCGCGTGCGAAAAGTCGTACTCCGGGCGCATCGTGTCAGCGTCGGCGTTTCGCCTCTTCGAGTCACTCGTTTTCATACTTTCGTCTCTCGCCGCTCGTCGCGAGTCTGGCGCTGATGATTCGTGTCCGGGGCGGCCGTTCAGCGTACGACACGACGCGCCGCGATTTCTCGGACATTCCGACTACGAGAAAGCGCTGCTCGCCCTCAGAGTGATCCGGATCCGGCATGTTCAGGGCCAAGACGTCTCCGAAGACCGTCATGGTCTGGTCGAACGAAACGTCGTGGTCTTTGAGATTCGAGGCGGCCTTCTTCGGATCCCATTCGAAACCGTACGACACCGTGCCATCTTATCGTCGTCCGGACTCGTTTCGAGAATTGATCGGCTAACGCTGCGAATGAGCCGCGCGCCGTCACGATTCAGCGGCGCGTCGGCTCCATTCGCGTGTTCGGCGGCCCCTTCCCTCAGAGGGTGGGCGCTTGTCCGCGACTGGTATGCCATAGGGCAAGCACTTGCAGGGCGTCATCAGCTACTCGGTAGTACAGGTAGTACCGAATTCGGGAAAGCGTTACTCGTCGAACCCCAGACAACGCGGTCCTGCGTGCTCTTGCGCCCATGGCCGGCTGCACGCGAAGTAGACCAAGGATCCGGTCAAGATCCTCAAGCACCGCTCCGGGAGCCAAGGGTCTATTCGCTGCCCACCATGCGACGGCCGCTGCGATGTGAGCCTGTGCATCATCCGTGATCTCGATTGGCAGCGGCGTACTCACGTG
Source organism: uncultured Bifidobacteriaceae bacterium (assembly GCA_964497175.1). Classification (GTDB taxonomy): domain Bacteria; phylum Acidobacteriota; class Vicinamibacteria; order Vicinamibacterales; family CAVVIG01; genus CAZCEL01. The sequence continues at coordinate 9,756 of CAZCEL010000035.1, read as the reverse complement.
GGGCGGCGCAGCTGCTCCCGCAATTCCTCCCAGGACACGACCTGACCACGGTCGGCCTGGGCGATCGCCGCCAGAAGCGCGCGCTCGTCCTCAGCGGATACGTCGAAGGTTTCGTCACCCTCGCTTGCGACAATCGTGACCACAGACCCTTCTTCCAGGGGTTCGCCCTCCAGGAGAACCTTGCCGCCCACGACCTTTCCGGTTGCGATTCTCATGGCTGGATCCTACACCTTGATGTGTGTGCCTGGGACCGGTGTTCAATGTTCGTCGAATAGTCTGAGGCAGAGGGCGGGCAACAACGATCGGGCTTTGTACGTGACACCCTGTTCCGCCGGTAGACTTCAAAGTCTTGATCGTCCGAATCGTCCCTGTCCGCCGAACGTTGTATAGGTAAACAGCGCCAACTGCCGTTACCTGCCCGACGAAACTCGACCGCCGCGCACGAGCAACTGACCCTTTGCGCCGATTCGTCACGTGCTATGGCCCCAGGTCAAGTGCTGTTGGACAGGCAATTACCGCAATCTGACGCCCCTCGAACGGTGCGTTGGCGCCAGAGGGATCAGGTGAGGCCGGAATCCGCAACCGTTGCCTGAGCCTGACTTCTCAGTCCGGCATCCAGTGGCAATGCGACCTGCCCGCAGGCGGATGGAGGTGTGCCATGCGGGAGTACCGAGTGCAGTTACGCCGACTGGGTGCGGCGCCTTTTGGCCTACCTCGCCGAGCGTCAGGGCGTGCCCCATCCCCGCGTCGAGTCGGAATCCGTTCGCGACTTCCTGACACATCTGGCGGTCCGGCAGCACGTATCGGCCAGCACCCAGAATCAGGCGCTCTGCGCGATTCTGTTCGTGTGTCGCGAGGTGCTCGGCGTCGACGTGGAGGGGCTCTCGCTCACAGCGAGAGCCAAACGCGGAGCTCATCTGCCAGTCGGCCTGAGCCTGCCCGAGACCGCCGCGTTGTTGGGGAGCATGCGAGGGACGCCAGCGCTGATGGCGGCGTTGATCTACGGCGGAGGCTTGAGAATCTCAGAATGCTGCGAGCTCCGCGTGAAGGACATCGATTTCAATCAAAGACTCGTCGTCCAATGCGGGTCGTGAGCTGGCGTGGTTCTGGGTGTTTCCCAGTCACACGCTGTCCACCGATCCTCGGGCCGGTGTCGTCCGTCGTCACCACTACACCCACGTCGTCAAGGAACTGCGCAGTGCGCCGCGAAGCCCTCTTGACATCCTCCGCGCTCGCGCGAGCTGAGCAACACCTGTTTGCAGCTCACGAAGTCAGTAGTGGCTTCGCGTGTTCGTGTGCTGTCTTCGTGAGCTTCCAGTCGTGGATCTTCGTGTCTGCAGTCACGACGACGCACCCGCCTCACGCCGTGCTTCGTCGGTGTCGGTCAGGAGCAGACCGATCATCCCCACCAGGAACAGCACGACTACCGACAGGATGGCCTGGCGGTACGAGTTGGTGATGCCCGCGACGAGACCGAAGATGAGGGGACCGATCCACGACGTGCCCCGCTCGGAGATCTCGTACAAGCCGAAGAACGACGCCTCGCGGCCGGGAGGAATCATCAGCGAGAACAGCGAGCGCGACAGCGCCTGCGATCCGCCGAGGACGATGGCGATCACCGCGCCCATGGCCCACGCCTGGGTGGTCGTGCTCAGGAACCCGTAGGCGTACACGACGACGCCCATCCACAGCACCAGCGACACCAGGATGGCGTTCTTGGCGCGGATGCGGCCGGCGATCTGTTCGAAGAGGAGCGCGCCGCCAACGCCCACGATCTGGATCATCAGCACGAGCCCGATCAGAAACGGCTCGCTCACCGGCTGGCCCTTTGCGACAAACAGCTCCTGCGCGAGCACGACCGACGATACGGTGATGACCGTCTGAATCCCGTCGTTGTAGGCCATGTACGACAGCAGGAAGCGCATGGTCTGCGGCAGGCGCCAGAGGTGACGAAGCGTGAGGGCGATTTCCCGGATGCCAATGAGCAGCAGCGGCTGGGCATCTCCGTCCGGACGTTGCCGCGCCGGGCGCCGCGTCTTGAGGCGCACGAACGACAGCGTGGCAAACCCGCCCCACCACACGCCCGCCGACAGCAGCGACAGGCGGACGGCGGTGCCCCGGCCGAGACCAAGCGCGCCGGCATTCAGGATCAGCAGCAGGTTCAGTCCGAGCAGGATGCCCCCACCGAGGTACCCGAGGGCGAAGCCTCGACTGGATACCGCGTCGCGGCGATCCGCCGTCGTGATCTCGTTCAGGAACGCGTTGTAGAGGACCAGGGCCGCCCCGAAGCTGAGATTGGCCACGACGAGCAGCGCCGCACCCAGGAGGTAGCGATGCCCGGTGACGAAGAACAGGAGACACGTCGCCGTGGCGCCCGTGTAGCAGAAGACCGCCATCAGGCGCTTCTTCAGGTGGGTGTAATCGGCAATCGTGCCGAGCAGGGGCAGCAGCAGCACCTGGAGAAGGACCGACAGCGAGATGCTGAAGGGGTAGAGCGACTTGGCCGTCACCGCCCCGAACGGACCGAGGTCGATCACGACGCCGTTCTCGGAGACGGCGGCCTGCGCCAGGGTGGTCAGATACGGCCCGACCAGAACCGTGACGACCGTCGTCTGAAATGCGGAATTGGCCCAGTCGTACAGCATCCAGCCGGACATCTCGCGCCGATCGTTGGCGGCGGTCACGATCACGTCAGAACGTGCGGCGGGCCACCCATTCCCGCAGCAGCGAATCGACGACCACGTATCGTTCGTGCTCCCGGCTGATCAGGTCGTCCCGAATCATCGCGCCGAGCGCCGCCTGCACTGTAGACGGCCCGCCGAGCCGGTGTCGGGCCCGCGTGTCGGCAGCCATCAGCTCACGACCCTCCTCGAGAACGACCGCGCGCAGCACGGCCCGCTGCGCCAGAGTGAGGCGCTGCCACGAGGCCTCGAAGATGACGTGATGCTCGGCCAGGAGGCGGCCGAGCGCCTGATGGAGGTGATCGAGCGTCGCGCGGCGTCCTTTGCCTCTGCGCACTTCGTCCCAGGTCTCGTGAGCGAGGCGCTGCACGTCGTAGGGCAGGTTCCCGGCCAGCTCGACAATGGCTGCGCCCAGACCCGGCTCGGGCGTCACTCTGGATCGGGTGAAGCGCAGCTCGATGAACGCCGCGAACTCGCGCGCGGGAATCTTCTCGAGCCGCATGACGGGGCCGGCCTTGTAGAAGGGCCGCCGCGGCCCGATCATGCGCTCCATCAATCGCGGCTCGGATCCGGCGAACACATAGCCAACCTCCCGCTGGTGCTGAATCGCAGCGCGCATGGCGTGCTCGACCGTTCCGCCGTTGAATCCTTCTATGGCCTGGAACTCGTCGAGCGCGACGACCACCTGGCGGCCTCGCGCAGCCCCCAGGCGCGCCGGCAGGGCGAACACCTCCTGCGCCAGCCGGGACACGTCGCGGTCGCTTCGCGCGCCAGGAAACGAGACGGCGAGCGGGCCGCCGGGCGCATACCGCACCTCGGCCGTGGCCGCCCGAATCGCCTGCCGCAGCCAGGCCCTGGCGTCCCACCGCGCTTCCTCCGACGCCGCCGCCAGCCCACGCGCGTACCCCTCGAGAAACGCGACGTACGAGCTGAAGCTGCTCACGGTGACCTCGACCGTCAAGGCGCCCCGTCGGGCCAGCGAGGTGAGCGCCTGGCGGACGAGTGACGACTTGCCGTAGCGGCGCGGCGAGATCAGAAAGACCTTCTGCGCCGACGCGAGGTCGCCGACGAGCTGCTCCAGCTCGGCCTCGCGGTCCGCGAAGGCGACCTCGGGCACCACCTCGCCGTAGACGAAGGGGTTGTCCATTACGGGTACCGGCGTAGCGGTTACGTTATATCACGTAACGCCCGCCACACACGCTGCCGAGGCATCGCACCACAAAGCCGCGGACCGAGCCCTCCTCAATCAGCTGCCTGAACCGACAGGCTGTCGAACAGTGGATCGGTCCGGCCCACGGCCCGCGCCCGACGAAAGTGCTCGGTCCCCAGCCACGTGTGCGCATCCCGCTCGCCCAGACGCGAAAAAGGATCGCCGTCGCCAAGCTGGCTGCGGTGACACCCGATCGCGGCCAGCTTCCGCGGCACCCATCGTGCGACATCGACGACGATCGTAGGCGGCTCCGCGTGGATGCCGAACGCCTCGGGAACCAGACTCCAGAACCCCTTGGGCGGAGGGGTCCAGCCCCTGGCACGGGCGGCCGTGACAATGTTGTGCATCACCCCGGGCGGCATCGTCACGTAATAGAGCGGCGGGGCGTCGGTGCCGAGCGACTGGACTGCCGTGGTGGTTCGCTCGTGGATCGCCACGTGATCGGGATGCCAGTACAACCCGTCCTCGCCGAAGGTGATGACCGCCGATGGCTGATGATGGCGTACCAGCATGACCAGCTCGGCATTGAGCGCCGTCACGTCCGCCCAACGCAGGTCCCCGTCGGGGTGATCGAGCACGATCACCTCGGCCGCACCCAACGCCGCAGCAGCCTGGCGCAGCTCCACGACTCTGGCGAGACCGAGCGCCTCGTCGCGCGCGGGACCCGTGTGCGAACCGCGCTCGCCGCGCGACGCGCTGACCAGGACGAGGCGGACACCCATGTCGGACAGACGGGCCAGCGTACCCCCGCACGAGAGCGACTCGTCATCGGGATGCGCGAACACGGCGAGAATCGTGTGGCCCGCCGCCGGAAGCGCGCCCTGCGTGGCGAGGGTCATGGGCGTATGGAGCGTGCGGACCTGGGCTCGCGCCCCGCGTGGTGCTCGTCGATGATTCGCCGGTACACCGCGACATATTCGTCGACCATCCGGTCAGCGCCGAAGCGCGCCACCGCCCGCTCGCGAACCCGTCCACGGTCGAGCGAGAGCACGCGAGTGAGGCCGCCCGCCATCTGGTCGAGACTGTCAAAGACGACCCCGCTGATCCCATCATCCACGACTTCCCGGACAGCGCCCAGGTCGAGCGCGGCGACGGGCGTGCCGCAGGCCATGGCCTCGGCCATGACGAGCCCGAAGGGTTCGGGCGCCTGGACCGGGTAGAGGAGTGCGCGCGCCCCACCGTACAGCTTCACCTTCGCAGCCTGGTCCACTTCGCCGGCATACACGATGTGCCGTCCATCGACCAGCGGCGCGATGGTCTCCTGGTAGTAGGGGTTCTCGGCTGCGGCGAGCACCAGGCGGATGCCGACCTGCTTCGCGAGGTCGATCGCCTGGAGGACGCCCTTGCCAGGCGTGAACCGCCCGAGGAAGAGGAGATAGTCGTCGGGACGTTCGCGATAGGGAAAACGGCTCGTGTCGATGCCATGCAGCACGGTGGCCACAACGTGGACGCCCGAGAGCAGCCTCGCCTGCTCGCTCGAGACGGCGACAAAAGGCGCCTCGGGGTAGCGGGCCCACAGCCGGACCTCGGCGGCACTTGGGGCGTGGTGCAGCGTCTGCACGATCGGCGTGGGGGATACGCGCGTGAAGGCCAGCGACACCGGGTAGTACTCGGCCTCGTAGTGGATGATGTCGAACTCGGCGGCCCGCTCGACGGCGGCCGCGACGTTCAGCATCTCGTACATCTCCCACGGCCACATGTCGCCGTCGTGCCAGTATCCGCGAGGGTAGAGCGCCCGCAGCGTTGCCGACGTCCTCGAATCGCCCGTCGCGAAGAGCGACACGTCGTGGCCGCGCGCAACCAGCCCCTCGGTCAGCAGCGAGGTCATCGCCTCCACGGACCCGGACCTGGGCGGCGGGATCGAGGTTGCGACGGGCGCGACGTGCGCAATCCTCAACGGCTGCATATCTCGAGCAGGGGAGGGAGCACCACTCGCGCGTCGAAGTGGGCCCGGGCCAGCTCCATCGCGCGTGCCCCGTGACGGGCGTAGTCGCTGTTAATCCGATCGATGCCGGCCAGGGCCTCGTCGGGAGACGAGAACGCCAGAAGCCCGTCGCCCTGCGGGACATGGTCGCTCCAGCCGGTGTCCTGGACGAGCGCCGGCCTGCCTGACGCGAGATAGCAGGCGGTCCGATCGCTGAACCAGCCCGATCGCGTGGCCACGTACGTGTGTTTGGCCACTCCGAACTCGGCCCTCGACCCATGGATGAACGAGCGGTAGTCCCACAGCGACCGCGACACCGACATCGCGTCCACGGTCGCCCACCCGTGGTCGCGCAACAGCTTCTGCGGGCCGTTGACGGCCAGCTCGAAGGGCTGGACCGTCCGCGCGGGAAGATCGATGAATCTGAGGAATTCCTGATCCTTGTTGCCGCCGACATCGGCGAAGCTCTCGATCTGCCAGGTCATCACGGTTGTGAAGCACTTGCCCGGCGGCTCATCGGTCCGCCACCAGTCGAGCGCGATCGGCTGCCAAGTCTTATGCCAGACGAAATCGCCCACCGGCACGGGCGACCGCGAGGCGCCGATATTCGACCCGAACGTGAAGAGGTGTGTGTAGCGCTTGAAGAACTCCACGTACCACGGTTCCGCCTTGGCGATCGCCAGCTGCGTGAAAGCCGGATCGGAATCGATGAAGGCGCTCCTCGGAATCCGGGCGTACTCGTCCCGCCAGAACCACGAGCCTCCCGACAGGTTCAGGAACAGGTCGGCGTCCGCGCAATACTCCCTGACCGCCGTCGCGCTCAGGCCGTGATAGGTGCCATCGTAGTTCACGAAGGCCCAGCGGTCGCCCATGCCGAAAGGCTCGAGGGCCTGCTTGATATATGCGGTTCCGTAGGCGGGATCGAGCGACCTCGTGTTGAGGACCGGATCGTAGACACACTCCCCGGTGTCCTCGATGTACAGGACTTCGTGGCCGAGCGCGCGAAGCCCGAGCAGGTACATCAGCGAGCACCACGTGACGCCGCCGAACGGGTAGCGGGCAATGATGCCCGCGAACAATATCTTCACAGGAGTAGCGATCAGCGATCAGCGATCAGCTGTCAGCCTTCCGTTCGCAGCTGCTTATCAACCTTCAGCCTTCAACCCTGAAGCGCCTGACAGCTGACCGCTGACCCGCTGTTCGCTGGATCACCGCGCCGCCTGGATCAGCTCGTCCACCGTCTCGGGCTCGTCGAGTGACTTGCCGACCGACAGCCGGGCGCACATGCGCCGGTAGAGCGGGCTCGCCGCCAGCAGCTCGTCGTGCCGGCCTTCGGCAACGATGCGGCCCTCGTCGAGGACGAGAATCCGATCCGCATCGCGAACCGTCGACAACCGGTGGGCGATCACGATCGTGGTCCGGCCGGTTCGAAGCCGTTTGAGCGCGGCGAAGACAATCTCTTCGGAGATGGCGTCGAGTGACGAGGTGGGCTCGTCGAGAATCAGGATCGGCGCGTTCTTCAGAATGGCGCGGGCCACGCTGATGCGCTGCCGCTCGCCGCCCGAGAGGCTGGCGCCTGCCTCGGCCACCGGCGTGTCGTACTGCTTGGGCAGATGCGCGATGAACTCGTGGGCGTGAGCCGCTCGCGCGGCCTCCTCGATCTCCGCATCGGTGGCGTCGAGGCGGCCGTAGCGCAGGTTGTCCGCAATCGTCCCGGACAGCAGCACCGGCTCCTGCAGCACGATGGCAACCCGCTCGCGGAGCGACCGGATCGTGTAGCGCCGGACGTCGAGCCCATCGACGAGCACCCGGCCCGCCGTCGGGTCGTAGAACCTCGGAATCAGGCTCACGAGCGTCGTTTTGCCTGCACCCGTCAGGCCAACGAGCGCCACCATTTCGCCCGGACGCACGTCGAAGCTGACGTGGCTCACGACCTCGGTGCCGTCAGGGTACGCGAAGCTGACGTCGTCGAATCGAACCTCGCCACTGATGAGTCCGGCGTCGACGGCGTCGCTTCGATCGAGCGTTTCGGTGGGCGTCGCGAGCATGGCGCGGACCCGTCGCGCACCGGCGAGGGCGCCCTGCACCTGTCCGGTGGTGTGGGCGATGGCCGACAGCGGTCCGTAGAGGGCCCCCAGGTAGCTGATCACGACGACCAGGCTGCCGACCGTCATCTGGCCGCTCATCACGTGCAGGCCACCCACAATCAGGACCAGCGCCGTGCCCAGAATAGTGATCGTTCCCACGATCAGCCCGAACAGCGACTGCTGCCAGGTGACGGCAATCCGGGCGCGCATGGTCGTGTCGCCTTGCGCCGCGTAGCGGGCGGCCTCGTGCGGCTCCCGGGCGAAGCTCTTCACCAGCCGGATGGCGGAAAACGCCTCGTACAGGCGTTCGATCAGCTTCGATTCGAGCTCCTTGACACGCTCCTCGCGGACCGACAGCGTCGACGCGTAATACCGCAGACAGACGAAGAGGAATGGGATGACGCTGAGCGACAAGAGTGCCACCGTCAGGTCGAGCCTGACGAGCACGAAGAACATCACGCCCAGCGTGGCCACCGACGTGGCCAGCGGGAAGAACCCGCTCATCACGAGGTTCTCGATCGAATAGGCATCCACGTCGATCCGATACACGGCATCGCCCGTGTTCGTCATGACGTGATGGTGAAGGCCGAGGGCCTGCAGGTGGCCGAACAGCCGGTAGCGTAAGCCGTACACCATCCGCTGGCCCGTATCGACCTGCACCTTGGTGCCGTACGCCGACGCGACCTCGTTGGCGACCTGCACGACAACGCCGGCCAGAACGAAGGCCACGAGCAGCACAACGAGACTGCCGCCGGTCGCCGCAATGACCCACGCGCCAACTGGTTCGGGCAGCGGCCGGCCGTCAAGCACGTAGTCGATGACGATCTTGAGCGGCCATGGCTGAAGCGCCACGAGCGCCACCTGCAGGAGCTGGAGTGCGGCCAGCAGCGCCACCCGCCCGCGATAAGGCCCGAGAAACGACAGGGTCCACATCAGCAGCGAGCCACCGGCTGCCGTACCGGCGAAGGGCGGCGTCACTGGGCACTCCGTCGCCGCGGCCCAAGCGCAGCCGAGGGGCGGGTGGCGGTTGGGCTCGACCCGGTCGTCGGCACATTCAGCACGACCAGCCGATCGCGACTCGAGTCGGTGACGTAGAGCCATCCACTCTGGGGCGCGTAGGCCACGCGCGTCGGCGCCCCGAACGGCTCGCGGCCGGGGCTGACGCTACCCATGACGCCGTCCGGGCCGACGAAGCGGACGCGCCCGTTGTAGAAATCCGCGATGAACAGCGTCGTCCTGCCGTCGGCATCGGCGACCACCGCCACACCGGCCGGTCCGGCCAGTGTCGCGCTCGTGGCCGGGCCGCCGTCACCGCTGTTGCCCCAGGCGCCCGTGCCCGCAACAGTCGAGATGCGGCGGGTCCGCGCGTCCACCTTGCGCACCCGCTGATGGTGCATGTCGGCGATGTAGATGTCGCCGTTGGGCGCGATGGCCACGTCGCTCGGCATGTTGAGGTGGGCGCTTGTCGCCGGCCCGTTGTCTCCGACCGGTCCGTAATCGCCACCCGGCGTACCGTTGCCGGCGACCGTGTAGATAAGTCCGGTCGCGTGATCGATCATGCGAATCCGGTGGTTCAACGTGTCGGCGATGTAGATGTCGCCGTTGGGCGCGGCGGACACACCAGCCGGGCTGTTGAGCGCCGCGTCGAGCGCCAGGCGGTCGTCGCCGTCGTAGCCCGACTCGCCCGATCCGGCGATGGTCGTGATGGTCGCCGTCTGCCTGTCGACGCGACGGATCCGCTCGTTGCGCGAGTCGGCAATGATCAGATCGCCGTCGGGCGCGATGGCCACTCCGTCCGGGGTGTCGAGCCTGGCGTCGGTCGCACCGCCGAAATCGCCCGAGAAGCCAAGTCCC
>CAZCEL010000034.1:0-19038 GCA_964497175.1 uncultured Bifidobacteriaceae bacterium | reverse complement strand
GACCAGGTACGTGTCCGGATTGCTTTTTTCCGGCTCGCCCTGGAACGGATCGCCGCTCGGAAGGTACGGGCTGAACTCCTTGGTGTGACAGCCGTTGCAATCGCCAATCGAGTTGACCAGGTAGCTCCCGAGACCGACCATGGACAGATTCCTCCAGGTCAGGTGGAGGGGCACCGGCGCCATCTCCAGGCCCAGACGGATCCGCCACAGATCCTCGGCCGGCCAGCGCGGGAGGAAATCCTGCGCCGCCGGCTCCGGAGTTCCCAGCGACTGCGCCTGTCCTGCGGGCGCTCCCAACAGCAGGGCGATCAGGATGACCAATCCAACCGCAGGCGTGCCTAGTACGAGCAGTCGTCTCATGTCCGGCTCCTTGTGTCCCGACCGCGTGATTCGCGACATGATTTCCGGGCGGGGCATCCCCGCCTGGCTGCGTTGCTCCTCGCTCGAATATTCTCGACATGCTCGCTCGTCGCGCCTTGCCAGCCGGGCGCCGCACTCCGGGACTCATGCCACCAGTCACGCGGTCGGGACACAAGCTCGCGAGAAGTGCATCGTTAGACCGCCGATTCGGACCCGAGGTTACAAGAGGGCACGCATGGAATACCGCTTCAGGCAATCATATGCCCTCGGCATTCCCCGGAATACGAGCCGCGCTACTATGAGCCGGCCGCGGCCTGACTCTGGGCAGCGAGACGAGGGGCGGGCCCGAGGAGGAGAGGATGCTGAAGGACTTCCGTGATTTCATCGCCAGAGGCAACGTGCTGGATTTGGCGGTCGCCGTGATCATCGGCGCCGCGTTCGGCAAGATCGTCACCTCACTGGTCGAAGGCATCCTGATGCCGCCGCTGGGCCTTGTCCTGGGCCGGGTCGACTTCTCAAGCCTCTTCATCACGCTCGACGCGTCCAGGGGCATCCCCGAATCGCTTGCTGATGCGAAGACCAAAGGCATTCCGGTGGTGGCCTACGGGGCGCTGGCCAACGACGTGGTCAGCTTCCTGATCGTGGCCTTCGCGGTGTTTCTGCTGGTGAAGGTCGCCGCCCGTGTTCAGGCGCCTCCCCCGGCCCCTGTGGCGACTACTAAGGACTGTCCGCACTGCCTGTCCGCCATTCCCCTCAAGGCCCGGCGGTGCGCGGCGTGCTGCGCGGACCTGGCGGCGGTCTGAGAGAGGAGGCTGCCATGGTGACCCGGCGCCAGTTCCTGTCGGCGACCGCTGCGACGGCCGCGTACGCTCGTGCTCCGCGCTCCGCCTGGGCCCAACGGGCGAAATACGACTTGATCATCAGAAGCGGACGCGTCCTCGACCCCTCGGTCCGGCTCGACGCCGTCCGCGACGTGGCCATCTTGGGAGGCCGCATCGCCTCGGTCGAACCCTCCATCAGCGCGGATGCGGCCGACACCATCGATGCTCGCGGCAGGCTCGTCGTCCCAGGCCTGATAGACATCCATACCCATGTGGCGCGTACCCCCGAGGGGCCCGGATTCGCGCTGCAGGACGGCGTCACGGGATGGATCGACAGCGGGTCGCAAGGCGCCGATCGCATCGCCGACATCGTCGCCGCCGCCCGGGCGGCGCCGCAGCAGGGCAGAGTGCTGATCAATATCGGGCGGGCCGGCATCCTGCCCGACGGCGACACGATGGACCTCGCACGCGCCGACGTCAGCGCTGCGCGCGCGGCGATTGCCACGCACCGCGACTTCATCGTAGGTGTGAAGGCGCGGCTGTCGCGTGGCGTTGCCGCGAACGATGTCGAGGTGCTCCGGCGCGCGCAGGAAGTGGCTAGCGCCTTCGGCCTGCCCGTGATGATTCACATGGGGCAGACGATGTCGCCACTCTCCCGGCTGGTCGATCTCCTGAAGCGCGGCGACATCGTCACCCACATGTTTGCGCCGCCGCCCAACGCCATCGTCGACGACAGCGGCCGCATCCTGCCCGAGGTGCTGGCGGCAAGGCGGCGTGGTGTCTGGTTCGACATCGGCAACGGCCAGACCGGGCACATGCGCTGGGACACGATCGACCTGATCATGAAGGCCGGGTTCTGGCCCGACACCTTCTCCACTGACTGGACAGCCAACAGCCGATCGACGGGCGTGATCGACCTGCCCAACTGCATGTCGAAGCTGTTCGGCTACGGCATGACTGTGAGTGAAGCTGTTGCGCGAGCGACGCTGAACCCCTCGCGCATTTTCCCGCTGTTCACCGATCGAGGGACCTTGAACGTCGGCGCGCCCGCCGACGTGGCGATCCTCGAGCTGCGCGAGGGCACGTTCGAGTTCCTCGACAACTACAAGAACACGATCACGGGTCGCCAGCGGCTGTTCCCGAGCGGCACCGTGCTCGGCGGTCGCAGAATCCCGCGCGGGTAGGGCAGCCGCGTCGGACCCTGATCGTTCCGGCTTCCGCCATCTGGTTTTGACGTATTTCCTCAGCCGATGCGGACCGACGTCGGCCGCACGGCGCGGCGGGCTGACCGTGAGCTCCGGCGCTACTGAAGCGACGCGACGTACGCGCCTATTGCGATCAGGTCGTCGCCGTCCAGCTTGGCAATCGCCGGCTTCATGAGCTGGGCCCATTCCCCTTTGCGGGCGTCCACCTGCATGTCGTAGATCTGGCGGATCAGATAACTGGGGGAACGACCCGCGATGCCGGGCACGGGCCCGAGCCCTTTCAGGTCCTGCCCGTGGCAGACGCCGCACCGGACCGTCTTGCCGCCTCCGCCCGCTGTGACGAGCGACTCGCCCCGCTTGAGGCTGCCCGTCGGCACATAGGCGATGAAGCCGGACCGGGGATCGCGAAGGTTCTCGCTGCGGTCCGCGTCCTCGGGCACCTCGACGATGCGCTTGCCAATCGGCTCCGTTCCGCCGCCTTCAATGGGAATGAACAGCCCGTTGTCGATGTGTGTCTTCGGGACGGTGTTCACTTCCCTGACCTTCACCCACTGCGTCGTCCACGGAATGGACCCGAAGTACTCGGCCGCGACCCTGATCTCCTGGTCGGTCATCGCTTTCGCGAACCCGACCATCAGGCCAGCATTGCGCTTGCGCGTGTCGGCGCTCACCCGGGTGCCGTTCTTGAAATCCAGCATCGTCTGAACGAAGTACGACACGGGCAGCCCGGAGACGGGCGCGTTCTCGGGCCGGCCCCTGCCATGTTGCAGGTGGCAGAGACTGCACGCGAAGACGTTTGCCGGTTCGCGCCCCTTGGCGACGATCTCCGGCATCGGCGGGTGCGCGCCGGGGAACCAATCGGCGGGGCCAAACCGGCTGTAGATCTGCGCGCGCGTGAACGATCCGGTGGATCCCTGAAGCGTTCTGGCCGCGTCGGCAGCGGGCGGCCGGGCGGGCGCGGCGGCAGGCGGCGCGGCCGGTGCTCCGGCCGGGGGTGGTGGAGCGGCATAGCCGTAAGCCCACAGCGGCATGTCGTCGACCGCTGCGAGCGCTCCGGCCATGACGAGGATGAGCCCGAGTATCGACGCCAGAAGGTAACGATGCATCGCTCTCCTCCTTGGGTTCTTGTGCTTGCTTCCCGGCACCGGGATTCTACATCAGGACGGGTTGACGCCCGCCCGGCCGCGAATACCTGCGTGCGCCACAATGGCACACGACGGTAATTGTCCTTGACGGAAGCGATCCCGTGCGGTATCAACTCCTTTCTTCTGGTTCATCTTCTCTGGGCCTTTCATGCCAGGCATCTTGCAGGAGCTTCCCCCGTGCCGACACGAATCTCTACACGGCCCACGCCGATTGCCCGCCCGACGATTCTGAAGTGTCTCGCGCTGGCCGCCCTGTGCGCGGCCACGGCCACGCCGGCCCTCGCAGCCGGCAGCATCAGTGGCCGGGTGACGAACTCGGCGACGTCGCTGGGCATGCCGGGGGTGGCCCTCCACTTCTACGACCTGAACGCCGACGACTACCCCTTCGCGATCGCGACGACCGACGCGAACGGCGACTACGTTCAGGCCCTGCCTGCCGGCACCTACGGCGTCCTCACCCAGAACGCGCAGGGGTTCATCAACGAGATCTGGAACAACGTGTCCTGCTCGGCCGTGTGCGACCTCGACTCGGTCACGCCGATCGAGGTGACGGCGAGTGCCGTCACCGGGATCGACTTCGCGCTGAGCCCGGGCGGCGGCCGGATATCCGGCACGGTCACCGCCACCGGCACGGGCCTGCCGATTGCCGGCGTTCAGCTCTGGTTCGCCGATGCGAACGCTCAGGTCCCGTTCACGACCGCCATCACCGACGGTTCGGGCAACTACCTCAGTGACGGCGGCTCCGTCACCGGGAATGTCTTTGTCATGACACGCTACGCACCCGGCTACCAGAACGAGCTCTACAACGACATCAAGTGCTGGGACTGTGACGTCGCGCAAGCGACTCCCGTCGCCGTGACGCTGGGCCTGACCACGACCGGCATCAACTTCGGGCTCGACCTGGGCGGCCGCATCTCCGGGAGCGTCAGGGACGCGAGTAACGCGCCGCTTGCGAACGTCCAGGTCAAGACCCATGACGCTGCCGGAAACACCGTCGACGAAGTATTCACCGACGCGTCGGGTAACTTCTCGACGAGCGGCTTGCCGGCCGGTACGCACTATGTCCGCACCCGAAACATCGTCGGCCTCGTGGACAAGGTCTGGACCAATCTCGTCTGCGCTCGCTTCTGCAATCCTGTCGACGGCACACCGATCTCGGTCGCCGTTCCCGCGACGACGAGCGGCATCGATTTCGTGCTGCCCCCGGGCGGCACCGTCGGCGGCACCGTGACAGCGGCAGCGGGCGGCGCGCCCATCGCCGGTGAGATCGTCAACATCGTGGCCGCCAACGGCACGTTCGTCGGCGGAGGCTGGACCGATGCAACTGGCGCCTATACGGTCCGAGGCCTCCCGACCGGCACGTACTTCGCAGTGATCTTTCCCTCGAGCGGCTTCGTGAGCCAGCTCTACAACAACATCTCGTGCGGGAACAACTGCAATCCGTCTTTCGGCACCCCAATCCTCGTCGTTGCAAACCAGGCCACGCCCAACATCAACTTCTCGCTCCTCGCGGCCGGCACGGGATCGATCACCGGCACGGTGACGGACATCTCGACGGGCCTTCCGCTCAGCCCCATAACGGTGCAGTTGTTCACGATCACGGGCGGCAGCGTGGGCAATACCCCTACGGACGCCTCTGGCGTGTATACGTTTTCCAACGTCGCGGCGGGTTCGTACTACGTCCGGACGAACACGAGCGGCCAGCTCATCAACCAGGTCTACAACGGCGTCGTCTGCATCCTGTGCCCTGTACAGACGAGCGGCGGCACGCTGGTGACGGTCACCAATGGCGGAATCACGGGCGGCATCAATTTCGCGCTCGCGCCGGGCGGACGCATCAGCGGCACGATCACCAATTCCGCCACGGGCCTGCCGATTCAGAACATCGGCGTGCAGTTGACCACTGCGTCGGGCGTCAACATCGGCAACTTCAACACCAACGCGTCCGGCGTCTACACGTCGGCCGGGCTGCCCGCCGGCACGTACTACGTTCGCACCGTGAACAACCTGGGCTACATCAACAAGCAGTGGAACAACCTGCCATGCCCGCAGACGAGCTGCTTCTCGACCGGCGGGACGCCAGTAGTCGTGGCCGGGACCGCAACGACCGGGGGAATCGACTTCTCCCTGACGCTCGGCGGAACGATCAGCGGGACGCTGACCAACGCGGCCAACGGCGATCCGATTCCGTTTCAGGGTGTCCAGCTCTTCAATTCGACGGGCCTGTTCCTCGGCAGCGCCAACACCAACGCATCGGGCAACTACACCTCGTCGGGTCTCGCGCCCGGAACGTACTATTCGCGCACGGCGACCTCGCGGGTCTTCATCGGTGGGCAGACCCTGAGCTTCATCGATGAGCTGTACAACAACAACGCCTGTGTGCCGGCCTGCCTGGACGTGACCGCGGGAACGCCGATCAACGTGACGGCCGGGGCGGCAACCTCGGGCATCAATTTCGCGCTGTCAACGGGCGGCGCAGTCGCCGGGGCAGTCATCGACGCCGGACCGGTCCCCGTTCTGCCGTTCGTGTTCGGCACCGGGCTGGGGTCGGTGGTCGTACAGATCTACACGTCCAGCGGCGACTTCGCCAAAGCCTCCACGACCAATGCCGGGGGCGGCTATGTCGTGTCGGGGCTGCCGCCGGGCACCTACTTCGCCAAGGCGTCGCTGCCTTCCACGCTGTTCTACCTGGACGAGCTCTACGACAACCTGCCGTGCGGCTCGGGTTGCGATGTCACCACGGGGACACCGATCACGGTCACGGGCACGAGTACCGCATTCGGGGTGGATTTCGTCCTCACATCGGGCGCGGGAGGGGTGTCCGGGACCGTCACCGACAACGTCACCGGGGCCCCGCTGGCTGGAGTGCTCGTGCAGGTCTTCACCTCTGGCGGCGTGCTTGTCAAGGTCGGCGGCACCAATGCCATTGGAGGCTACGGCGTCGGCGGGTTGGCGCCCGGCACGTACTACGCGCGCACCGCGCGCCTCAGCGCCTCGGTCTACATCGACGAGCTGTACGGCGGCCTGCCGTGCGCGCCGGCCTGCACGGTGACCGACGGGACGCCGATCGTGGTCGCGGCAGACGCGGTGACCACCGGCGTCGACTTCGTGCTTGCCGCCAATATGGTAACGAACGGCCAGTTCGCGAACGGGACGACCGGCTGGCTGCTGTACGCCACGCCGGACATGAGCTACATCGTGTCGCAGGTGACGAGCGGCGTGTTCGAGTACTACCGCGTGCCGCCGCCTCCGGGGACGAGCAATCAGGCCGTGGTCTTCCAGACAACCGGCATCGCCGTCCCCGGAAACGCGCCCGTGGTCGCGCAGTTCGACATCGGCAACAGCAGCGCGGTGCGCAAGCGGATCAGCGTCCTGGTGCTCGACGCGAGCTTCACGGACCTGGCGGTCTGCACGTTCTGGCTGCCGCCGGGCCAGACGCTGAAGACGTACCAGATGAAGACCCACTCGACGCAGGCCTGGACGAACGCGTCCATCTACTTCTATGCGGCGAGCGCCGGAAGCAACGGCGGGTTCTATCAACTCGACAATGTGACGATGCGCCGCGAGCCGACGGGATCGGCGGCGTCGACCGAGTGCGTGGATCCGAACACGCCCGCTCCGCCAGGCGGCCCTGCCGGACCGGAGCTGCTGGTCAACGGCGACTTCGGGACCGGGACGCTGCCGCCGTGGGGCACATACGGAACCATCGTGACGCAGATCGCGAACGGCGTGCTGGAGTTCATCAGGCCGAACGCCACGCCGCCGGCCGGTGTGGTGCTGCAGGCGACGGGTCAACCGATGACGCTCGGGCAGCTGCTGACGGCTGCATTCCAGCTGGGCAACAGCAGCGGCGTGCGCAAGCGCGTGACCGTGCTGGTCCACGACAACGACTTCAGCGATCTGTTCGCGTGCACGTTCTTCCTGTCGCCAGGCCAGGCGCTCGGGAACTACGTGATCAAGACCTTTACGACCGAAGCGTGGACGAACGCGACCTTATCGATATATGCGGCGACGGTGGGGCCGGACCAGTGGATCCGGCTCGATAACGCCTCGTTGAAGCGGACCCCGAGCGCGGCGATCAGCGGTGTGAAATGTCTGGAGCCTGGATCTGACCAGGGCTTCTCCGAGGTGACGTCTGCCCGCCAAAGGTCGACCGTCACGGTCCCGGCGGCGGCGTCGAGACCACCCTCAGTCTCGAGGCCCGCCGATGTGGTGCGCGGCGGAGGATTCGAGCCGGCGGCCAGCGGAACGGGATGGATGAATTCCCGGAGCGGAACGGCTACGGCGACGCTGGAATGGGCTGGCGGGATCGATCTCCGGGACTTCGCGTCCGCGCGCCTGACGTTCGATTCGTGGCTGACAGCGGCACGGTCGGAAGCGACGGTCGAGGTCAGCGCCGGAAGTTCGGACTGGATGCCGATCTTCCGCGTGCCCTCGACAGAGATCTGGAGCCCGATGGCGGTGGACCTCACGCCCTATGCGGGGGCCGTCGTTCAGGTCCGCCTGGTGTTCGACGCCCAGGAGCCGTCCGCGTCCGACTTCTGGCACATCGATAATCTGCAGGTCGAGCTGACCCGATAGGGGATGCGCTAGGGTCGCCCCGGCGCCGCGAAAAACGGCTCGACAACCGACGTGCTGGCGCCGTCACTGCCGAAGATCGACCGGATCATCAGGCTGCGCGCGTCGTGCGGCAGGCGGCGCACGTTGTCGACGAACCGATCCATCTCTTCACTGCCGCGGAGATAGGTTTCGACGTTCGACACGTAGAAGGCGGAGACCCGACCGCCTCGAGCCGCGATCGACTCGGCGATGGCCCGCATCGCGCGGGTGCCCGCCACGCTGCCGACGACCGGGATGACGCCGTCGCGCTTCTGGAGCGCCTTGACGAACTGGAAGGCCTCCTCGCGCGCGAGGTAGTTCCAGGTCCGGCCGTTCCTGTCGGTGGCGAGCAGCAGGTCACGCAGGGTTGGGTAATACGGCCGCGGCGGCCGGCCGAAGCTCTGAAACCGAAGATCCAGACCCCTGGCGATGAAGGTGCGGTGAAAGCGATCGATGGTGTCGAGATCGGAGGATGACAACGGCACACCGAATGCCTCGATCGCAACCCGGAGCTGCCGTCGCAAGTCGTCGAGACGCGTTGACGCAGGAGGCCGCGCGTCCACGTAGGCGGTGATGTCCACGATCGTCGAGTGGCGCCAGCGAGCCAGATCGCCAGGGGGCATGCGGCCCAAGAGATGGCTCAAGTACTCAACACGCGTGGTGCTCTGAGCGAAGAGCGCCTTGAAGAGCAGGTGGAGCAGCAGGTTGTCGCGGCGAATGTCGATGATGTAGGCCAGTGACGGCTGTATCCGCGCGATGTACGAAAAATTCTGGTCTGGACCGACGCCGATGTAAATGCCGCCCGACACCCCCGCCGACTCCAGCGCCGGGATGACCTGCAGGTAGTCACGCTCGTTCGAGATGAGATTGTTGGTGTCGAAATGTCCTTCGGGCTCGGAGAGCCGCTCGATCTCGGACGCGAACTCGAAGGTCGGTCGAGCCGGCTGGAGCCCTTCGATCGCGTGCGACAGCACAAACAGCGTGCAGAGTGCGAGCGCTGCACGCTGGGAGGCGGTGCGCATGGCGCCAGTATCGAAGAACCCGACCGGGCGATCAAGCGAAGACCCATGGAAATCACGGGCTTTCCAGTGACCCTGGCGATTCGGGACACGAAGGCCGCCGGTGCTCATGGGCGGCGCCCGGCAGGTCCACGCGAGGCTTCAGCGGGAATCAGCGGCCTCGACCTTCCGCGCAGCCCAGGCGGCGAACGTGGCGAGGTCTTCCAGTTCGTCGCGGATGGCGCGAAGGGCGATGGCATGGTCGATCGTGAGGTACTCGTGGACGAGGATGTTCCGGAAGCCGGCCCAGCCGCGCAGTCGCTCTGCCAGATCGGGCGCGATCTCTCGCGCCGACTCGAGCACGGTAAAGGTATCGCGATTGGCGTCCGGCGTCGGGAGGGAGCGGTCGGCTATCCAGTGATTGGCCAGATCGAGGCATGCCTCGACGGCCAGATGGAGATACCGCTCCGCCAGGTGATGCAGCGCCGGCTCCCTGACGAACTCGGCCTCGTCGACGTCACGGAACGCGCGAAGCTTGTCCAAGTAGCCGTGCAGCGCCTCGAGCCTTCTCGAGAAGATCTCGCGATCCACCATGATTCGTGTGTGTCTCCAGCCTCCGCAGGCGTTCGCGCATGAACCGCTCCCGTCTGATCTGACCATCCTGGTACTCGCGAATCGTCCTGACCGCGAAGCGCACACGATCTTCTGGCGCGCGCTGCAGCAGGAGGATGCCGTCCCGGAGCACGCGATGGCGCAGGAGCTCGGGCGCATCGTTGAGCACGACCACGTCCAGGTGCGCCGCCGACACAGTTCGTCCGAGGCGACCCGCCAGGCGGCGCACGGTCTGCCCGCGGTCAGCGCGGGCGGATGCCTCATCGAGCAGGACGGCAACGTCGATGTCGCTGTCCGGACGGCCCCTGCCCGCGGCGCGGCTGCCAAACAGCCACGCCACCCGGACGTCGGCGATCCCGTCAAGGGCGGCGCGCAGACGATCCGCGAGGACGGCCGTCGACGATGACATGACTGGCACACGGTAACGCACGGGGGAGAGGGACGCAACCCGACGCGCGGGTGGGTGGGGGACGGCACACGGCCGCCGCCAAGGAGAACATTGCTTCGACGTGAGGTCGCGATAGCCGGCAATCAATCCAGCACAGGCCCGCCGCAGCGCAGGCGCCGGTGAACTCCTTCGAGCGTCTTCGCGGCATTCTTGCGCTGGGGCAACCGATCCTCCTGACCGATCGAGACGGCCACAAGCAACGCGGAGCGCTCGTCGCCAACACCGGTCAGGAGATCACCATCAAGTGGCGGGACGCCTTTTTTCGTTCGCGGCTGCGAACGTTTGTCGAGTCCAGGGTGACGCAGGTCGAGGTTTCGGATTCGCCGTGGGAGGGAGCCGTCATCGGCGCCGGAGCAGGTATGGCCGTTTCGCTCTGGATTGTGTATGGCACGGATCGTTCGAGCGCGTTGCCGGTGGCGTTTCTTGCGCCGATAGTGGGTCCGTTCCTTGGCGGAACCGTCGACCTGCGAATGAACCGGGTTGTCTACACTTCACCCGCTGCAGGGACCGTGACCTTCGTTCCGGTAGTCGGCAGGGGACGGGTCGGCGGTGCCGCCCAGATTCGATTCTGAGTCTCGCGGCATCTACACGATGCCCGCGCGGCGCCACGCCACGACAGTCTCGGGGTCCACGCCGACCTCGCGGAGAATCCGATCCGTGTGCTCACCGACGGCCGGGATGGGCTGCATTACGGGGTCCACGTCTTCCATCACGACCGGGGGCACGAGCGCGCGCAGGAGCCCGACCGGCGACCCGACCGTCCGCCAGCGCCCGCGCGCCACGATCTGCGGATGCTCGGCCAATTCCTGCACTGTGTTCATCCGGGCGTTGGCGATGCCGGCCGCGTCGAGCGCCGCCATCAGCGCACCGGACGACAAGCGGGCAAAGCGGTCGGACAGCACGACATCCAGCTGGCTTCGATGTGACACCCGGCTCGGGTTCGTCGCGAACCGCGGGTCACCCGCCAGGTCCGGCGCCTCCAACACCGACCCGCAGAAGCGCGCCCACTCGCGCTCGTTCTGGATGGCCAGATACACGACCTTGCCGTCGCCTGCGGTGTACGGGCCATAGGGCGCAATCGCCGCGTGGCTCGCGCCCGCGCGCGGCGGCTCGGTGCCGCCGTACGTGGCGTAGTAGAGCGGAAAGCCCATCCACTCGGCGAGCGCGTCGAAGAGCGACACCTCGAACGCGGTCCCCTGTCCGGTGCGCGCACGGGAGAGCAGCGCCGTGAGCACGCCGCTGTAGGCGTACATCCCCGCCGCGATGTCAGCCACCGAGATGCCGGCCTTGGACGGCGTGTCCGACGTTCCGGTGATCGACAACAGGCCCGTCTCACTTTGCACGAGCAGGTCGTACGCCTTGCGATCGCGGAACGGACCGTCGGTGCCGTAGCCGCTCACCTGGCAGACGATCAGGCGGGGAAACGTGGTCCTCAGCGTCGCCGTGTCGAGCCCGAGCCGGTCGACTGCGCCCGGCGCCAGGTTGTGGATGAAGACGTCGCTTGTCGAAAGCAGCCGCTGCAGGACCCCGCGTGGTTCGGGCTGCTTCAGATCCAGGGTCAACGATTCCTTCGATCGGTTCAGCCACACGAAGTGGCTCGACAGGCCGTGGACCGTGGTGTCGTACCCGCGCGCGAAATCTCCCGTTCCCGGCCGTTCGATCTTGATCACGCGGGCGCCGAGATCCGCGAGCTGGCGCGTCGCGAACGGCGCCGCGACCGCCTGCTCGAGCGCGACGACGGTCACACCGTTCAGGGGTAGCATGGGGGGACACCATACCATGCGCACGCTCAACGTCCAGGTCCTGACGGACACCACCGCGCGTCTGCTCGTCGAGGGCAACTACTCCATCCCGCCGGACATCCTCGCCGCGCTGCGCGCCGCGGCCGACACCGAGCGGTCGGACATCGGACGGCAGACGCTCGCGCATCTGGTCCACAACTACGAGGTCGCCGCAGCGGAACAGCGGCCGGTGTGCCAGGACAGCGGCGTCACGGTCGTGCTGCTCGAAACGGGACAGGACGTGCACTGGACGGGCGGATCGATCGAACAGGCGATCTTCGACGGTATCCGGCAGGGCACGTCGAACGGGTATCTGCGCCACTCGGTGGTCGGTGATCCGCTGGCTCGCCGCACACCGTCCGGGGCGCCGCCCGGCGTGATCCACTATGAGATCGTCGAGGGCGAACGCGTGCGGCTGACGATCGCGTCCAAGGGCTTCGGCGCCGAGAACATGAGCGCCCTGCGGATGTTCACGCCCGCAGACGGGACCTCGGCCGTCAAGGCGTTCGTCGTCGACACGGTTGATCGCGCCGGCGCCAACGCCTGCCCACCCGTGATCGTCGGCGTCGGTGTGGGCGGCACGTTCGAGAAGGCGGCGCTCCTCGCGAAGAAGGCGGTGCTCCGCCCCATCGACCAGCGGCATGCGCACGCGGAGACCGCGGCCCTCGAAGCCGACCTGCTCCGGCAGATCAACGACCTGGGCATCGGCCCACAGGGGCTCGGCGGCACCGTCACGGCGCTCGCCGTCAACGTCGAGGTCTATCCGACCCATATCGCCGGCCTGCCAGTGGCCGTGAACATCGGGTGCCACTCCAACCGGCGCATCGCGGTCGATCTGTAGCCCGATGGCCATCGCCCTGGCATGCCATCCGACGCTCGACGAGGCAGCCTCGCTCGCGCTCGTCGCCGGTGACGCGGTGACCGTCTCTGGCGAACTGATCACCATCCGCGACGCGACTGCCAGGCGGCTGGTTGACATCGCCGAGTCGGGCGGCGCGCTGCCGGTGGATCTGGCTGGCCGCGTGCTCTACGCGGTCGGTCCGTCGCCGGCCAGGCCCGGCCAGGTGGTGGGATCGGCTGGCCCGACGACCATCGAGCGGTTCGTCGCCTACCTGCCGTTCCTGCTGCGCTCGGGCGTGAAGGGCATCATCGCGAAGGGCGAGCTGCACGGTGACATCGTGGCCGCCTTCCGGCAGTACGGCGCCGTCTACCTGGCGGCCATCGGCGGACTGGGAGCGCTGCTCGGCAAACGGGTCGAAGCTGCCGAGGTCGTCGCCTTTCCGGAGCTCGGCCCCGAGGCGCTGTACCGGTTCACCGTCGGCGAGTTCCCGGCGGTCGTGATCATCGATCGGCACGGGGACAATTTTCACGAGACCGCCCGCGCGCGCTGGCGGCGCACCACGGACCGCTGACTCGCCGCAACTCGAAACCGCCCTATCGCAGGCGGTCCACGATCGCCCGGGCGCGTGCGACCACCGGCCGATCCACCATCTCGCCGTCGACCACCGTGGCGGCGCCCGACGCGGCGGCGTCAGCCTCGAGGACGCGGCGTGCCCACGCCACTTCGTCAGGGGTCGGCGCGAACGCCTCGTGGACCGGCGCGATCTGGGCGGGGTGGATGCACAGCTTGCCGCCGAAGCCGGTGCGCCGCGCCCGGGCCGCGTCCGATCGCACGCGCTCGAGATCGGTGAACGTCGTCGTCGGTACGTCGATCGGCGGCTGGATGCCCGCCACCCGCGAGACGAGGACGATCTGCGATCGAAACGCGGACAGCCCTTCGTCTCCTTCGATCTGAAGGTCGAGGGCGAAATCGAGGGCGCCGAACACGAGCCGCTCCACGTGCGGCGCCCGCGCCAATTCCTCCGCGTGCCACAGGCCCAGGGCTGTCTCCACGATCGGCAGGAGCGGCATCGGCTCGCCCAGGGAGGCGCGGATCGCGTCCAGCTGACGCACGTGCTCCGCCTTCGGCAGCATCACGCCGGCCACTCCGAGGAGACGGCAGATGCCGACGTCGGCCTCGAACCACTCGGTCCCGAACGCGTTGACGCGGACGGTCACCGGGTGGTCGGGAGAGAGCCACCTCCCCACGTGCTCGCGCGCGGCGACCTTGTCCGGGGGAGGGACCGCGTCCTCGAGATCCACGATGACGACGTCGGCGCCGGCAGCCAGCGCCTTGGCGAACCGATCGGGGCGGTTGCCCGGCACGAATAGATACGAGCGGCGGACCGGCATCGGCATCAGAACGAGCGCGGCAGCCCGAGCACGTGCTCGGCCACGTACGACAGGATCAGGTTCGTCGAGATCGGCGCCACCTGATACAACCTCGTCTCGCGGAACTTCCGCTCGACGTCGTACTCCGCGGCGAACCCGAACCCGCCGTGAAACTGCAGACACGCGTTCGCCGCCTCCCAGGACGCGGTGGAGGCGAGGAGCAGCGCCATGTTCGCCTCGGCCCCGCACGGCGCGTGCGCGTCGAACAGCGCGCACGCCCGGTAGCGCATCAGATCCGCCGCCCGGACGTTCACGTACGCCTTGGCGATCGGGAACTGCACGCCCTGGTTCTGACCGATCGGCCGGCCGAAGACGACCCGGCTGCTCGCGTACTTCGTCACCGCGTCGATGAACCAGTCGCCGTCCCCGATGCATTCGGCCGCGATCAGCGCGCGCTCGGCGTTCAGCCCGTCGAGGATGTAACGAAAGCCTTTGCCCTCCTGGCCGATCAGGTTGCCGGCAGGAATCTCGAGGTCGTCGAAGAAGAGTTCGTGGGTCTCGTGATGAACCATGTTGGGGATCGGCCGGATGGTCATGCCGTGACCGATGGCCGTCCGCAGATCGACCAGCAAGAGCGACAGCCCGTCAGACTTCTTCGCCACATCGGCCCGTGGCGTCGTCCGCGCGAGGAGAATCATCAGGTCGGAGTGCTGGACACGCGAAATCCAGACCTTCTGGCCCCTGATGACGTAACAGTCGTCCTTCCTGATCGCCGTCGTCTTGATCGCGGTCGTGTCGGTGCCGGCTGTCGGCTCCGTGACGCCCATCGACTGCAGACGCAACTCGCCGCTGGCAATCTTCGGCAGGTACGCGCGCTTCTGCTCCTCGGACCCGTGGCGCACGAGCGTGCCCATGTTGTACATCTGCCCGTGGCACACGCCGGAGTTGGCGCCCGAGCGGTTGATCTCTTCCAGGATCACCGAGGCCTCGGTCAGCGTCATTCCCGCGCCGCCGTACTCCTCGGGAATCAACGCCGCCAGCCAGCCGGCCTTCGTCAGCGCGTCGACGAACGCCTCCGGATAGGCGTGGGTCTCATCAAGGCGGCGGAAGTACTCGGGCGGAAACCGGCGGCACAGATCGCGAACTGCGGCTCGGATGTCTGCATGGTCCGCGGCGTCGGATCCGCCTCTGAACGGCCCTGCCATCACGTCAGCGTCCCCGTCGCCTCCATGGCGAGCGCGCCGGCCGTGTCGGTCGCCCAGAGGTGCACCACCCGATCGGCATCCGACCGTCCACACACGACAAATGGCGCGACGTCGAAGAGCGGGCTGACGGCCCGGAACGACAGGGTGTTCAGCGTGGCGTGGGGGAGATGGTGGCGCAGCAGCTCGACCAACCATGTCGCGATCAATGGTCCGTGCACGACGAGGCCCGGGTAGCCCTCGACCTCGGTCGCATACCGCCGGTCGTAGTGGATGCGATGGCCGTTGAAGGTCAGCGCCGAGTAGCGGAACAGCATCACCTCGTCGACGGCGACTTCGCGGCGCCAGGCCGCGGAACCGGGCGCAGCCTGCGGGGCGGCCGCGCCGCCTGCGGCGGCCGCGGACTCGCGGTAGACGATGTCGTGCTCCTCGGTGAGGGCGAGACCATGAGGGCCGTAGATCTCGTGGCGAATGACGACGAAGACGAGCGGCCCGCTGCGACCGACCTTCGACGTCACGTCCAGCACCCGCGACTTCCGTGTGACGGTGTCGCCTACGCGGAGCGGGCACTCGAAGCGCAGCCGGCCTCCAGCGAACATGCGGCGCGGCAGCGGCACTGGCGGCAGAAACCCGCCGCGCCGGACGTGCCCGTCAGGTCCCAGCTCGCGCGCCCGATGGATCGGCAGAAAGTACAGCCAGTGCCAGAGCGGTGGCAACGCGTCGCCCGCCTCTGGCGGTGCATCGTCGCGGTCCAGCGTTGCCGCGAGTGCGGCGACGGGCGCTGGCGTCACATGATCCGTGTATGATTCGCTGCGACCGATCCACTTGCGCAAGCCCTCGACGTCCACCGCGTCTCCGTCCGGCGACTCTATCACGACAACGCGGAGCGCGAGCCGTGCCGCGGCGCTCAAGTGGCTGCTGGTCCTGGCGATCCCGACAGCGATTCTGATTGCCCCGGCGCCGGAGGGCGTCACGCGGGCGGGCTGGCGGCTGGCCGCGGTCTTCGCGGGCACCATCGCCGGCCTCATGGTTCGGCCGTTGCCGCTCGGCGCCATCGCGCTGGTCGGTCTGGCCGCCAGCGCGCTCACCGGCGCGATGACCGCCGGGCAGGCGCTCGCAGGCTACGCGGAGCCACTGGTCTGGATGGTGCTCGCGGCCTTCTCCATTTCGCGCGGGATGATCGTGACGGGGCTGGGCCGCCGGATCGCCTTTCTGTTCATCCGCGCCATGGGAGGAACCTCGCTCGGGCTCGGATACGCCGTCGTGGCGAGCGACACGGTGCTCGGCATGGCGATCCCGTCAAACGGCGCGCGGGCCGGGGGCATCGTCTTTCCGGTGGTGAAGAGTCTGGCCGAAGCGTACGAGTCGAGACCCGGACCCTCGGCGTCGCGGCTCGGGACGTTTCTCATGCTGATGGTCTATCACGGCGACATCACCGTCTCGGCCATGTTCTTTACCGGCAATGCCGCGAACCCGCTGATCGCATCGCTCGCGCGGCAGGCGACCGGCATCGAGATCAGCTACGGCATGTGGGCGCTCGGGGCGATCGTGCCTGCGATGGCGTCGATGCTCGTCCTGCCACTCTTCCTGTACCGGACGCACCCGCCCGAGGTGAAGCAGACCCCAGGCGCGGCCGAGCTGGGCCGCGCACAACTGGAGGAGCTCGGGCCGATGACGCGCCCCGAGAAGGTGATGCTCGGCGTCTTCGCCCTGACCACCCTGTTGTGGCTGACCACCGGCTGGCACCGCATCGACTTCTCGATCACGGCGCTCATCGGGCTGTCGGCGCTGCTGGTCGGCCGCGTGCTCACATGGGAGGACGTGCTGGCGGAGCGGGGCGGGTGGGACGTCTTCGTCTGGTACGGCGCGATCTACCAGATGGCGCGCGCGCTGGGCGAGGCCGGCGTCATACAGTCGTTCGCTGGGGTGGCCGGGCAGGCCACCATGGGCGTGCCCTGGTGGATCGCGCTGCTGGTCCTGTTGTTCGTCTATCTGTACTCGCACTACCTGTTCGCCACCATCACCGCTCGCGCGTCGGCGCTCTACACGCCGCTCCTCATCGTCATCCTGGCGGCCGGCACGCCCCCGTATCTCGCCGTCTTCGCGATGAGCTACGTCTCGGGTCTCGGTGCGGCGCTCACGCACTACGGCACGACGACGTCGCCTATCTACTACGGCGCGGGGTACACGACGCTCGGCGCCTGGTGGCGGCACGGCTTCGTGATGGCGACGCTGAACACGGTGGTGTGGCTCACGGTGGGCGCCGCCTGGTGGAAGCTGCTCGGGTGGTGGTGACGGCTCCCGCTAGAAGGCCAGGCGGAGACCGAACTGCATTTCTCGAGGGTTCTTCGCGCTGAAGATGCGGCCGAAGTTCGGTGTTCCGAAAATCCGGTTCGGCAGATCGAAGTTCGCGCGGTTCAGGAGGTTGAACACCTCCCAGCGGAACTCGAGCTCAGAGGTTCCACCGAGCGGCCAGGTCTTTGCCAGGGCGACATCGACGTTCAGCAGGCCCGGGCCGAGCACGCTGTTGCGGGGCGCGGATCCGAACGTGAACGGCGCCGGCAGGGAAAAGGCCGACGTGTCGAACCAGCGCTCCGGCGTCCGCTGACTGCCCCGCAGGTTCGGATCGCGGAGCTGGTCGGGCCGCTGCGCGGGGCCGGCGCCGATGTTCGCCTGATCGACGCCGAGGTTCACCGTGAACGGCGCGCCGGATTGTGCCGTGAGCACCGCGTTCGCCCTCCAGCCGGCGAGCAGAAAAGGCTTCACTCCTCCAGTTCCCGCGGCGAAGGGAATCTGGTAGGTGCCGCTGGCGACCACCAGATGGCGGTGATCGAAGCTCGACCTGGCCCACTCGCCCGTGTCGTCGAAGATGTTTCGGACGTTCTGCGGCACGTTGGCCTCCGACTCGGTCGGACCCGGACTCGATGCATCGTCTCGAGAGCTCGACAGCGTGTAGCTCACGTTGAACGAGTAGTTGCCTCGGAGGCGCCGTTCGGCCTTGAGCGTGAAGCCGTGATAGATCGATCGTCCATCGAAGCGGATCGAGCGGATGGCGCTCAGCTGCGGGATGGGCCGCCGGGCCGGTATTGGTCCCGGGCCCGGCTCGGGCACGTTGTGGACCGTCGCGTTGTCGGCGCCGACCGTCCAGGATCCCATGTATGAAGTTTCGACCACCGTGCCCGGGACGAGCTCGTGCTGCAGGCCACCGCTCCAGGTCTGCGTGTATTCCACGTTGTACGCGTGATCCATGATGGTGCCGCCAATCGAGCCCGTGGCGGCGCTCGTCAGCATGTCGCGCGTCTGCCAGGCCGGCACGCGCTGCTCGACGGGGACATCCACCTGCTTGGCGAAGAAGAACGGCAGGTTACGCGCGAATGCGGTCTGGACGCTGTACGCCCACTGGTTCAGGAAGACGCCGTAGCCTCCGCGGACGACCGACCGGGCATCGTTCAGCGACAGAGCGAAGCCCAAGCGCGGCGCCAACCGCACAGCGCTCGGATCGAGGAGGCCGCGGTTCCAGCCCGCCTCGGCCGATGTGACGTACGGAATGGGGGCGAGGGGCAGCAGCGCAGCGGCCTCGGGGCTGATGCGGCCGTCCTCATCGCTCGCAATCACCAGCCGGCCGCCCGGCGTCGAGAGATCGATCGACGACAGGC
>CAZCEL010000033.1:0-19175 GCA_964497175.1 uncultured Bifidobacteriaceae bacterium | reverse complement strand
GCGAGGGAGCGTCGGCGGCGCGGCGGTGCTCCCGCAGCAGGTCGAGCCCGACCTCGTCCGGATCCGCGCGCTTCTCGGGCGCATCGAGCAGGCGCTGCTCAGCGGCGACGCCGGCACCTTTCTCGATTTGCTCGACTCGTCGGCGGATCGCAGCCAGGCGGAGGAATTCGCCGCCACCGAAATCCGGCCCGGCGCGACGCGCGCCGTCATTCAGGAGCGCGATCGACAGCCTCTGGAGGACGCGCCCCCGGGCGCGGGCTACAGCCTTACGGTCGACGTGTTCACGGAATCGGGCGACCGGGGCCGCGTGTCGACCTGGCAGCTCGACGTCAGCAGGCAGGACAATGGGACGTGGCTGGTCGTCGGGCAGAGCCGGCTCGCGGCCGTCGAGAATCTGTACCGTCTCTCCGTCAACCCCCAGAGACAGTTCGACGCACGCAATTTCAACGTTCGCGCCGAGGACCTCGATCTGACGCTCGTTGAAGGCACCGTCTTCACGGTCGACACCGATCAGGGTGTCGCGGCGCTCGTGCTGTTCGGGCGTGGAACGATGCGGTTCCAGCCGGCACCGGAGACCGAGCGGGGCCAGGTCCGGATCTTGGCGGGGTCCAGTCAGCTCGAGGCGCGATTCGACGCGGCCTTCGTGAGGGCCGGCAGCCTCGACGACCATGCGGACCAGTCCTCGCTCGTACCGCGGACCGTGGATCCGCGAGACCTCAAGCGGGCCGAGCAGATCTTCCGCGAGGAATCGCCCAAGTCATTCGCCGTCGATCTGGCCGACCTCACGCGCGACACGTGGTCGCTGCTCCCGAGCGCCGGCGATTTCCTGGCCGAGATCCGTACGCGGCGCTTCGCCACGCTCACCTACGCACGTTCGGCATCGGAGGCCGAGGACATCTCGCTGTTCGAGCGGCGCCGCCAGCGCAACATCGCCGTGTACACCTCGAAGCAGAAGCTGGCCACGCGTGGCGCGTTCTACAACGAAGACGATCTCGCGCCCTACGACGTGCTCGACTACGACATCAGCGTGACCTCGATCCCCGAGCGCGCTTGGATCGAGGGCGTGACGAAGATGCAGCTCAGGATCAGGTCGCCCGCGATCGGCCAGCTCACCATCCGGCTGTCGAACTCATTGACGGTGCGATCGGTCGTCAGCGACCTGTTCGGACGCCTGTTCAGCCTTCGCGTGGCGAACCAGAACACGATTCTGGTCAACCTCCCGGCGACCCTCCTCCAGGACACCGAGTTGTCCCTGACGATCACCTACAGCGGGCGGCTCGAGCCGCAGGAGCCCGACCGGGAGGCGCTGGCGATCGGACAGCGGAGCCAGAGCATCTCGTCGGAGTTCGACGAGGGGTTCTTTCCGCGCGCCGAAGCCAGCTACCTGTACAGCAACCGCAATTACTGGTACCCGCAGCCCATGGTCAGCGACTACGCGACCGCCAGCCTCCGGATCACGGTGCCGGCTTCGTACGGCTGCGTGGCCAGCGGCGAGGCGTCTCGAGATTCGCCGCAGGTCCTGCCCGCAAGAGATCCGGCGCAGGCTCGGAAGGTCTACTTCTTCACGGTCGATCGACCGCTTCGGTATCTGTCGTTCATCGTCAGCCGGTTCGCCCGTGCGGATCGGTCGACGGTCCATTTCGAGGACGACCGCAGCGGGGACAACCCAATCCGGCTGGACCCGTCGGTGGCATTCGGCAGCTTCAGCGCGATCGATCTCGTCGTGGACGCCCACCCCCGGCAGACGTCGCGCGGCCGCAGCATCGCCGAACGAGCGGCCGACGTCGTGCGGTTCTACCAGTCGATCGTCGGCGACGCGCCGTATCCCGCCTTGACGGTGGCGCTCATCGAGAACACGTTGCCCGGGGGCCACAGTCCCGGGTACTTCGCCGTCCTCAATCAGCCACTGCCAACTGCGCCCGTCGTCTGGCGCAACGATCCGGCCGCGTTCAGCAACTACCCCGAGTTCTTTCTCGCGCACGAAATCGCCCACCAGTGGTGGGGCCAGGCGGTGGGCTGGCGCAACTACCACGAGCAATGGCTGAGCGAGGGCTTCGCGCAGTACTTCGCCGCGCTCTACGCGCAGCACTTCCGGGGCGACGAGGTGTTCGACAGCGTGCTGCGGCAACTGCGCAAGTGGGCGCTCGATCAGTCCGAGCAGGGGCCTGTCTATCTCGGCTACCGCGTCGGCCATATCCGAAATGATGGCCGGGCCTTCCGCGGCGTCGTCTACAACAAGGGCGCCGCCGTGCTGCACATGATGCGGCGGCTCCTTGGAGACGAGGCGTTCTACCGCGGGATCCGGCGCTTCTACACATCCAGCCGGTATCGCAAGGCCGGCACCGAGGATCTGCGCGCGGCCATGGAGGCCGAGTCCGGTCGCCAGCTCGATCGCTTCTTCGAGCGTTGGATCTATGGATCGACCCTCCCCGAGCTGGCCTTCACGTTCCGCGTCGAGTCCGGGCACCAGGCGGCCGCGGTCGTGCTGCGCTTCGAGCAAGCCGGTGAGATCTTCGACCTTCCCGTCACCGTGACACTGCAGTACTCGGATCGCAAGCCGGTCGAGGTGCTCGTGCCGATATCGGAGCGTGTGGTCGAGAGCCGCGTGCCGCTCGAAGGCTCGCTGCGGGGCGTGGACCTCGGCAAGGATGATGGCACGCTGGCCGACATCACGCGCGGCAGACCGTAGCGCCGTTCCTGCTAAGATCGATGAACATGGACGCGGTCACGCTGACGATCGACGGGCGGCAGATCACGGTCAAGAAGGGCACAAGCGTGTTGCAGGCAGCGATCGAGAGCGGCATCTCGGTGCCCTACTACTGCTTTCACCCCGGCATCGGCGTCGACGGCTCCTGTCGCGTCTGCATCGTCAGAATCGAGAAGATGCCCAAGCTCCAGACGGCCTGCTCGACGCTCTGCGCCGACGGCATGGTCGTGGACACCCGAAGCGACGATGTGGTCGCGGCGCGCGCGGGCGTCTTCGAACTGCTGCTCATCAATCATCCGCTCGATTGCCCCGTGTGCGACAAGGGCGGCGAGTGTCCGCTGCAGGATTTCTCCTACAGCTTCGGGCCCGACCGGAGCAGGATGGAGTTCCCCCGGCGGATCTTCGACGGCGAGGGCGTCAGCGGCGACGTGGACTTCGGTCCAACGCTCATGCTGAACCGCCAGCGCTGCATTCTGTGCACTCGCTGCGTGCGGTTCATGCGGGACGTCGACGGCGACGCCCAGATCAATATCGTCAATCGAGGCTACGGCAGCGAGATTGCCACCTTTCAGGAAGAGGGCGTGCACTCGCTGCTGTCGGGCAATCTGATGGATGTCTGCCCGGTGGGCGCGATTACGACGAAGGACTATCGCTTCAAGTCGCGCCCGTGGGACAACCCGACGGCCGTCGACACGGTGTGCACGCTGTGCGCGAAGGGCTGCAGCACCACGCTGTGGATCAAGGCCAGGCCCGAATGGGCCAGGGGCTCCCGTCTCGCGCGCATCACGCCCAGGCTGAACCCGGCTGTGAATGGCTACTGGATGTGCGACATCGGCCGCTTCGAGTACCACTGGATTGAAGGCGCCGACAGGCTGACTCGCCCGCTCGTCGGCGACCAGCGGGGGCCGCAGCGGCCGGCCGGCTGGGATGAATCGCTGCGGCTGCTGCGGGATCGCCTCCGTGCCCTGGCGGTCGGGCGTCCCGACGGCCTCCGTTTTCTGATCTCCGCGCACGCGTCGCACGAGGAGCTGTTCCTGTTCCGCCGCCTGTCGGAGGCGTTGATCGGGCAGGGAGGGTCCGGATCCATCGCCGTCGGCTGGCAGGTGAGCAAGAAGCTACAGCCCGAGCGCGCCCAGCTCAAAGTGACCGCCGTCGATGGACCCAACGTCAGCGGCGCACGGCTGCTGGGACTCGCGAACGGATCGGTCGGCGACGCACAGGGCGAACCCGATCTATCCTCGCTTCGAGGGGCTGTCGAGCGGGGGAACGTCGCTGCACTGTACGTGTTCGATCCGGGACCCGCAGGGTCTCTGGGCGATGCGAGCTGGATTGTGGAGGCCCGCTCAAAGGGTGCGCTGCCGCTGCTCATCGTGCAGGGCGTGCTGCTGACCGACCTGGCGCGACGGGCCGATTTCGTTCTGCCAGGTGCATCGTGGGTCGAGAAGGAAGCGTCTTATACCAACGACCAGGGGCACTTGCAGGGAACCTCCCGCGCGATCCCGCCCCCGGGCGAGGCCATGAACGACTGGGAGATCCTCGTGAGGCTGGCGGCCTCGTTGGGCCTGCCCTTCACCTACGAGAGCGCTGCAGCCATCCGCAGCGACATCGTGGCGCAGTTCGGCGAACAGCCCGGGCTTGCAGGCTTGGCCCGTCTGACGTCCGGGCAGGCGGTTCCGGCGCAGCACTGGCTGCAGGCATCGAACCCGTCCGAGCGGTGGAAATGGGACCTGATGTACCAGGATTTGCCGCCGACAAAGTTTGCCGGCGAGCCCTTCTCGACCAACTTCGGCGCCATCATCCCGCTCCGGGAAGTAAAGTAATGGGGATTCTTGCTCGCGGAATCGCTCTCAGTGTCGTCCTGGCTTCTCCAATGGCGGCGCAACGGGGACCGGCCAAGGCGGACATCACTCCCATCGTCGAGCACGAGCGCGTCGGGCCAGGCTCTGACCTGCGAGCGGCCCTGCAGGTGCACCTGCCGGAGGGCTACCACGTCAACTCCAACAAGCCCCGAGATCCCTCGCTCATCCCGATTCGACTCGAGTTCGCTCCCGTCAACCTCGTCGCAGTGACTGAGATCGTCTTCCCGGAGCCGTCCGATCTGAATCAGCGTGGAGCCGATCAACCGCTCACGGTGTTCGAGCGCGACTTTGCGATTGGCGTCGTTTTCAGGATTTCGCCCGATGCCGGCGGCCGGCTCGTCGTGCCGGCCCGCTTGCGCTACCAGACGTGCGACGAACTGATGTGCTATTTCCCAGCGACCGCGACCACCGAGTGGGTGTTCGAGGTGGCGAAGGGACCACCGTCCCCGCGGGTCAGGGCCGACCTGTTCGGCACAATCAGGTTCGGTCAAGGCGAGGCGCCCCCCCTGGCGGCCGCCGCACCCGTGTTGGCGCCGCGTGAGGTCATCACCCGGCCGACGCTTTCCTCGCGCAGTCCGGTGGCGATGTTGGACTCCTTCACGATTCGCGGTTCGACGGCCGGGTATCTGGGTACCGGTGATTTTCTCCAGTTCATTCGCGACGCGGAAGCAGGCGTCACGCAGAAGGGAATGCTCGAGGGCCGCGGACCGTTGGCTATCCTGCTGATCGTGCTGCTGGGCGGCCTGGCGCTCAACCTGACGCCCTGCGTGCTTCCGATGGTTCCGATCAATCTCGCCATCATCGGTGCAGGCACGCGGGCGGGATCGCGCGGGCGCGGGTTCTTCCTGGGCGCGGCGTACGGAGGAGCGATGGCGTTCGTGTACGGCGTGCTCGGTCTGGTCGTCATCCTGACCGCGAGCACGTTTGGCGCCATCAACGCCTCCCCGTGGTTCAACCTCGGCATCGCCGTGCTCTTCGTCGTCCTGGCGCTCGCCATGTTCGATGTGCTCGTGATCGATTTCTCCCGATGGTCCAACCGCTTCAGCTTCGGCGCACCCGGGCGCGGCTCCTTCGCGGTCGCATTCGCCATGGGGGCGGTGGCGGCCCTCCTCGCAGGCGCGTGCGTCGCCCCCGTGGTCGTTCAGGTGGTGCTGTTTTCGAGCAATCTGTACGCGGGCGGCACCACGATGGCTCTGGCGCTGCCGTTCTTTCTGGGCGTCGGTATGGCCGTCCCCTGGCCGATCGCCGGCGCAGGCATTGCGGCGCTGCCGAAGCCTGGCGCCTGGATGGTCCGGATCAAGCAGGTGTTCGGCGCTGCGATCCTCGCGACGGCGGCGTACTACGGCTATGAAGCGTACTCGCTCTTCTCCAGCCGGTGGGTCGATCCTGCCGAGGTGTCCGCCAGCGTCCAGGAGAAGCTCAGCAGCGGATGGCACGACTCACTGGCGGGCGGGCTGGCCGCCGCGGAGCGGGACAACAAGCCGGTCCTCATCGACATGTGGGCCACCTGGTGCAAGAACTGCCTGGTCATGGATCGGACCACGCTTCAGAATCAGGAGGTCACGGCGGCCCTCGCCGGTTACGTCAAGATCAAGTTCCAGGCCGAGAATCCCGACGACGCGAACACCGCCGACGTGATGAGGCGGCTCGGCGCAGTCGGCCTGCCGACCTACGTGATCCTCGGACCTCGCTGAGGGCAATCGCCTCCGCACCGGCGGGGAACTCGGCCCCGTTGTGGTACTCTGAGCGCGCCATCCTGGTCTCAGGTCACCGATGTTGTCACGTGCGGCTCGACTCACACTCGGCGGCGCTGCCTGGGCGGTGCTGACCGGGGCCGCGCTCCTTCTGGCTCTCTCCGAGCGGCAACTGGAGACCCGCAGCAGGCAGCTCCGCGACTTCGATCAGGCGGCGCACGAAGCCACAGACCGGATCGCCGCGCTTGGTGCGTCACAGCGGGCCTACGTGGCGGCCGGGCAGGATCCGGCCGTCTGGACCGCTCGCGCGACAGGGCTGTTGAAGGAAACGGCAGAGGGAATCGACGCCCTGAGGGCTGCGGCGCTGAGCGGCGACGCGGCCATGTCGCTGATGGAGGGCGCCTCCGCGGCCGCGGAAATCGCCAACGTCGACAAACGCACGCGCGAGTACCTCCGTTCGCAGGAACCGCTGATGGCCTCCGACGTGGTGTTCAGTGAAGGCGCCGAGGCCGTCGCCGCGGCTGCCCGGCATATTGAGCGCGCCCGGATCGCCGAGCATCTGGCGCATGACGCCCAACGACTGGCGTGGCGTCGCGTGCGGATCGCCGCGGCCTCCGCAGCCGCGGGCCTGACCGCCATCCTGATGACGATGTTCGCGCTGTGGACGACGCCACCGAGCCGGGACGCTGCATCGGACCATCCAGCTCCGGCTGAGCCTGCTCCCGACGAGCCGGCCGCTCCTCTCGGAGTTGTCGCCGAGCTGTGTACGGATCTGGGGCGCGTCACCGATGTCTCGACGCTCACCCACCTGCTGGGAAGGCTTGCCGACGTGCTCGGCGCAAGCGGTGTGATCGTCTGGCTGGGCACCTCAGAGGAACGGAACCTTCACCCTGTGTGCGCCCATGGCTACAGCGAGCAGCTCATCGCGCGGCTGCCCAGAATGCACGAGTCAGCCGACAATGCGACGGCCGCCGCCTATCGGACCGGTCAGGTGCAGGTCGTCCGATCGGTCGGAACCTCGCCAGGTGCCCTCGTCGCGCCCCTCCTCACTGCTGACGGATGCATCGGGGCGCTCGCCGCCGAGATGAGAGACGGGGGCGAAGCCTCCGGACAGGTGCAGGCTCTCGCGTCAATTCTCGCAGCCCAGCTGGCCGGTCTGATGACAATGTCCGCGTCCGGCGAACCGCGTTCAGCGATGCCCGACGAGAAGGTCGCCTCGGCCTGATCGCCGTCACGCGGAAATGGGCCGTGCCCGCCGCGGAAGACGTTCGGGTCGCGTGCTTCCGCGGTCGAGCTGGATTGACAGCGACGTCTCCTTTTTCTCCCGCACGATACCCAGCGACACTGTCTCGCCGGCTTCGGTCAGCTCACGGGCCAGATCCGTCCGCGAGCGGATGGCTCGCCCGTTTGCCGAGACAATCACGTCGCCGGCCTTCAGGCCACCACGGGCCGCCGGCGAGTCGTCGGCCACCGAGCTGACGAGAAGGCCGTCACGCGCGCCGAAGTATTCCGCGAGCTGTGGAGACAGATCCTGAACCGTGGCGCCCAATCGCACACGAGACAGAGCTGGAACGTCGAAGCGGAACCCGCGCCTGTCGAGCCAGGCGCCAGCGTCGCCAAGCCGCTCGCGAAGGCGGTCCCGGTCGATCACCGTGTCGCCGAAGCGACCGGTCTCGGGGGTGACCTCGAGGTCGATCCGCTTCCCATCACGCAGCACCCTTGCTCTCACTGTTCGGCCGGGCGGCGTTTCCTGGACGAGCCGGGCGAGCTGTCGGGCGCTCCGCACGGTCTCGCCGTCGAAATCGATCACGACGTCGGACCTGCGGAAGCCGGCTTTCTCGGCCGGACCGGCCTGTCTCACCTCGTCGACGAGGGCGCCGCCGCTCACCTTCAAGCGTTCGACCTCGGACCGATCGAGATCGCGCACCGACACGCCGATGTTGGACCCCAGGCCCGGCAGCAGCATCAACGGGCCGGGTACGGGCCCAGGCGGCTCGCGCCGCGTCTGCCCGGATGCCGGGACCGCGGCCAGCGTCGCCAGCAGCGCGACGCCGAGCAGCCCACGAACTGCGAGCAGGCGGCTCCGGAGCGTCGATTTCGGTAGCATCATGATCTTCTCCTCTGTCGTCCCAATGAGACGAGGCCGGGAGCCCGATAGTTGGCTCGGCCTCCACCCAGGTCATGTCCCGGGGCGCTTCGTCCACCCTTCAGGACGCGGATTCACTGTTGCACCCACAGTTGGGCGATTTTCCGGCTCCGCGCGTGGGCACGCGAATTGATGTGGTCGGGGTAGGCCGCGCCGGGTCAACGGGGTGCGCAACTTTCAGGCAGGCGCTGGCACCGCCGCACTCCGTGCTCCGCTCACGATCCGGCGCGGCCGACACTTGCGGTTTGCAGTGCGCGCCGGAGTCGCGTTGGCAGGCATCGCCCACAGCGGGCCGCGGATGGGAGGCAGTCGTGCGAGTCGCGTCACGAATCGTTCTGGTCGTGGCGGCCGCTGTGGCCGCCATGGGGTGTGCGCTCTCGCTCCGTAATCCGGATATCGCCGACTTGAGGCTCAACCCCGGGCGCTATCAGCATCACACCGTCAGCATCGACGGCATCGTCACGACGTCCTGGGGTCTGCCGCTGGTGCCCTTCCAGCTGTACAAGGTCGACGATGGAACGGGTGAGGTGACAGTGGTCTCGCAGAATTCGCGCATCCCCACTCGAGGCGCACGGGTGCGTGTCAGAGGAACGGTCAGCGAGCTGGCCGTTCTTGGTGGCGGGCCACTCGGGCTCCATCTTCGCGAAGAGGCGCTCTACGTGAAGCGGTAGTAGCTCAGGCGCCAATCTTGAGGGCGACGGCGGTCATGTCGTCGTTGGGTGTGGCCTCGCCGCGAAACTGCTGGACGGCTTCGAAAATGGCGTCGACGATCTCCCGGGCAGTCTCGCCGTGGGATGCCTCGACCACGTCCAGCAGCCGATGCGCGCCGAACTCGCGGCCGCGCGCGTCATTGGCTTCGAACACACCATCGCTGCAGAACACGAACACGTCGCCCGGAGCGAGGTCGAGGACGACCTCGTCGTACGTCGATGCAGGGAACGCGCCCAGCGGTACGCCCGGCAGCTCGATCTGCGCCACCCGGCCACGCTCGCGACTCCCCGAGTGGCCGGGTCCGGTGTATCGGACCGGGTACGGGAGTCCTGAGTTCGCGATTGTGACATTGCGCCGCTTGAAATCGAACGCGGCGTAGCACAGCGTGCAATAGTACTCCTCGAGCTGGCGCTGACACAGGATGGTGTTCATCGACGCCAGGATGCCCGAGGGGCTCGACCGATCTGTCGTGTAGCGTCGCCTGAAGGTGCGCGACCGCACGAGCTCGCCGGCAAAGGCGCTGTATAGCGCGGCCGGCACGCCCTTGCCCGACACGTCGCCGACCGTGACGATGAGGCTGTGGGGCTCCGGCGCAAGAAAGTCGTACAGGTCGCCCCCCAGCTCGCGCGCGGGGGAGAAGCGTGCGGCGACATCGACGCCCTTCAGGCGCTTGGGCAGTTCGGCGGGCAGCAGCGCCAATTGCACCCGCTGCGCAAACCGGATCTCTTTTTCCAGTCTGATTTCGTTGGCACGAATCGTCTCGTAGAGCCGTGCGTTCTCGATGGCCACGGCGGCCTGGCTCGCCAGCAGTGTCAGGATGTCCGCATCGCGCTTCTTGAACGTGTCAAGCTCGGGACTCTCGAGATCGAACACCCCGATGCAGCGGTCCTTCAGCAGCAGCGGCACCACCAGCTCCGACCGCACATCGTCGACCAGCTTGATGTAGCGCGGGTCCTGCGACACGTCAGCCACGAGCACAGGCACCTTGTGGAGGGCCGAATAGCCCACCAGGCCGGATCCCAGACGGATGGGCGGCACGCTGACCAGATCGCCGTAGCGAACGGCCAGCTTCATCTCCAGCTCGCGCTTGTCCTCGTTGAGCAGCAGGATGCCGAACGTGCGGTAATCGACGACGCGGCGGGTCAGCTTCGCGATCCGGGTCAGCAGCTCGTCGAGATTGAGGATCGCGGCGAATTCCTGCGCGATCTCGGATAGCGTCTCGAGGGTGCTGATGTGGCGGCGCTCCAGCTCGAACAGCCGCGCGTTCTCAATCGCGACGGCGACGTGGGCGCCGAACTGGCGCAGCATCATCTCGTCGGTCGCGGTGAACTGGCCGGGTGTGTCGCCGAGCAGGTTCAGCGCGCCCATCACGAGCCCCTTGCGGCGAAGGGGCACCACCAGCTCGGATCGCGACCCGGGCACGGCCTCGACGTAGCGCGGATCCACCTGCACATCGTTGACGAGGATCGGCGTGGCCCCGGCGACCGCCGTGCCCACCAGGCCCTGACCGATCTTGAGCCGAAGCGTGCGGGCGACGTCCTCCGCGTACCCGACCGAGTAGGCAATCGACAGATCCCCTCGGCGAGGATCGAGCAGGTACACCGCGAACGCACGGAACTTGGTCAGCCGCGCGATGAGCTGCGGAATCTTCCGAAGGAGCTCGTCGAGGTCGAGCACCGACGTGACCTCCCGGCCGAGCTCGAACAGCGTCAGGACGATCTCGCGGATGTTTGCCGGGGTGGTGGGCGGGGCAGAGATGCTCGGCTCGGACACGGATTCGCAAGTATAATCCGACCGATCATGGAGGTGTTGCTGCCGCTGGACTACGCGGCAATCGAGCGCATTCTTCCCCACCGCTATCCGTTCCTGCTTGTCGATCGCATCACCGAGTTCGAGGTCGACCGGCGCATCGTGGGCATCAAGAACGTCTCGCTCAACGACCGCTACCTCTGGCGAACCGTGGACGGCGCCCCGCCGGCGCTGCCGCCGACGATTCTCACCGAGGCCATCGCGCAGGTCGGCGCGATTCTGATCCTGGCGAAGCCGGAAAACCGCCAACGGCTCCCGTTCTTTGCCGGCATCCAGCGCGTCCGCTATCGTGGCGCAGTCCGCCCGGGGGATGTCGTCGTGATCGAAGCGACGGCGCTGAGGCTTCGCAGTCGCATGGGACGTCTCAAGGGCGTTGCACGCGTGGACGGCAAGGTCGTGCTGGAAGGCACGATGACCTTCGCCCTCGGCGACAACCAGGACGCCTGACCGCGGGGACCCACCCGTCGCGGACAGCCCGCACAGGTCTTGGCCACCCGTGGCTGGTCGCCGGTCAGACGGCCATCTTGCGATTTCTGGGCTCGGATGCGTGTGCGTGCGCGATCAGGCGACCGCGGACTCGGCCGCGGCCAGCCGAACGCAGTTGCGTCCCTGCTCCTTGGCCCGATAGAGCGCCGCGTCCGCGCGCCCGATGATCGCCTGCGGATCGGCCTCGAGCGGCATGGCGCAGGCGACGCCGAAGCTGGCCGTGATCGCCAGCTCCTCGCCCCGATAGGGAACCCTCATCTCCTCCAGCTCGCGCCGCAGCGTCTCGGCGACTCCCCGGGCGTTTTCGAGGGGTGTCTCCGGCAGCAGCACGAGGAACTCCTCGCCACCGTACCGGCACTTCACATCGCTCCCTCGCAGGCGCTCCCGCAGATGCTTGCCGACAGCCATCAGGACGGCATCGCCCCCCAGGTGCCCGTACTGGTCGTTGAACGTCTTGAAGTGATCGATGTCGAACATCATGAGCGAGAGCGGCGCCCGCGAACGCCGCGCACGCTTGAGCTCGGTTTCGACGACCTCTACTGTGTGCGTGCGGTTGTAGCACCCTGTCAAACCATCGCGGTAGCTGCTCTCCTGCACCTTCTGGAACAGCTGCGCGTTCCGCACCGAGATGCCGAGCAGCGCGGCCGACATCGCCAGCATCCGCTGGCGCGATTCGCCAAGCGCGTCGGGCTCGGGACTTCCAACGATCCCGACGATGTCTCCACCGGCCGTCATCGGGACGCAGTAGTGCCCCTGCGTCGAGCGCGGGCCAAGCGTGCTATCCGCCTGATGAACGTTCATCACCAGTGTAGCTACCGCCTCGTGCGACCGCTCGAGCTCGGTACGCGTCTCTCTCGCCGTCGACATCAGCGCCTGCCAGCCGTCCCCGACCCGAATCATGGCCCAGGCGTTCTCGCTGCCGGCAAGCCGGTGAAGATGCTGGGCCGCCACGTCACGAATCGCGTCGGTGTCGAGCGACCGGCCCAGGGCTTCGCCGAAAGCGACGAGACGCTCCATCTCTGCGGCTCGCATCTCGGCCTGCCGGGCCTCGACCTGCGCCTCGGCGGCCTTGCTCTTGGCCTCTTGCCTCTTGCTCTGCTGCTG
Source organism: uncultured Bifidobacteriaceae bacterium (assembly GCA_964497175.1). Lineage (GTDB taxonomy): Bacteria > Acidobacteriota > Vicinamibacteria > Vicinamibacterales > CAVVIG01 > CAZCEL01. The sequence continues at coordinate 6,659 of CAZCEL010000033.1, read as the reverse complement.
GAAGACGAACACCACCGTCAGAATGACCAGCGCGGGCATCAGCGCCACGCCGTAGTTGCGTTCGACTTCGCGTGCAAAATCGAGCAGGCGGTTCACCTGGCCGGCGAACACGACAAACATGGCCACCGCGAGTCCCGCGAGCAGCATCCCGTCGTGGCGACCGAAGATGTTCATCGAGTTGCTTATCGGACCGGGCCCGATGCGCCTGACTCGGCGAGCGTGGGAAACACGATAGAATGGGCACCCATGGGAAGAAAATCATCGGCCAAGGGTCGACCCCAGCGCGAGGCGCCGGCCAGGGTGGAACAGAGGGGCCTCAGCCCATACCTGCTGGGCGCCATTCTGGTTGCTGCCTCCGTCGGCGTCGGCGGATTCCTCTTCTGGCGGGGCGATGGCGCGGTCGGGTCGACACCCGCCGGTTCGGCGCCCTCGTCGGTCGCAACGGCGACCCCAGGCGCGACGGCGACCCCAAACCAGCCCACGCCGGAGATAGAAGCCGCTGCCCGCGCCGCAGCGGCGCTCGACCCGCACAGGCAGGCCGATCTGCCTCCGATTCCGTTTCGGGGCTACTCGCCGCCCCGTGCGCCTGAAGTGGTCACCGCGGCATTTCACTTCGCGGCCGAGCATCCAGAGATTGCAAGTTACGTCCCGTGCTACTGCGGGTGCGAGCACTCCGGGCATCGGGGCAACGCGGATTGCTTCGTGAAGTCGCGCGCGGCCAACGGCGATGTGATCGAGTGGGAGGAGCACGGCGTGGAATGCGCCGTCTGCATCGACGTCGCTACACGGTCGCGACAGATGCTGGCCTCGGGCGCATCGGTGCGCGACATCCGCGCTGCAGTCGAGAAGGAGTTCTCGCCGCATTTTCCCACGCAGACGCCCACACCCCGGCCCCCGGCGCCCACGTCGGGCCAGTAACACCGGTTGGTCAAGGCCGCGACACGGTGGACAGGCGTGCGGCAGCCTTCGCGCGGCTCTTTGAAGCGGTGCACGAAGGCGTCTACATCGGGACCATCGGGACCGCCCGAACCTCGACGATCGCGGCCAATCCCCACCTCAAGCTGATCTTCGGCTATCTGAGCGAAGCGCCCGAGTCGAGCGTCCGGCCGTTCGACCGTGAGCGCTTCGTCGATCCCCAGGCCCGGACCGCCTTCATCGAGCGTCTTGAACAGGAGGGATCGGTCGCCGACTACCTGCTCCGGATGCGGCGGGCCGATCGCTCCCCGGTCTGGGTGGAGGTCACGGCCCGCGCCGACGCCGCGTCAGCCGAGGGCGCGCTCCGCGTCGAGGCGCTCGTTCGGGACGTGAGCGAACGAAAGAAGCTGGACGACGAGACCCGCGACATCTACCAGCAGATCCTGCAGGCCGAGAAGATGGCCGCGCTCGGCCAGACCATTTCGGGCGTCGCGCACGAGCTCAATAACCCGCTGGCCACCATCCTCAACTGGGCAGAGCGGCTGTCGCAGAAGACCGCGCTCGAGTCGTCGGCCAGACGAGGGCTGGAGATCATTCTCAGCGAGTCGGAGCGCGCCGCGCGCATCGTGCGCAACCTGCTCACGTTTGCGCGCAAGCGGCAGTCGACGCGTGCGCTGGTCGACATCAATCAGGTGGTGCGGGAAACACTGGCCCTTCGATCGTACGAACAGCACGTGTCCAATATCACCGTGATCGATGCGCTCTCGGCAGGACTGCCGCCGGTGTTTGCCGACGGCCACCAGATCCAGCAGGTGCTGCTCAACCTCATCATCAACGCCGAGCAGGCCATGCTGTCGGCTAACGGCCGCGGCGTGGTGGTCGTGCGGACCTGGCACAACGCGGACCAGGAATCGGTGGTTCTCGAGATCAACGACGACGGCCCGGGCGTTCCCGATGAGCTGCAGCCCAAGATCTTCGACCCTTTCTTCACGACCAAGGAGGTGGGCAAGGGAACAGGCCTGGGCCTGACTGTGGCGTACGCCATCGTGCAGGAGCACGGCGGGCGTATTCGAGTCGAGTCGGGCCGGCCAGGCGGCACCTCGTTTTTCGTCGAGCTCCCGGTATCAGGCGGGAAGCTGCCGCCGGTTGCCCCGCAGCGGACGCGGACCGAGCCCGTGGGCGAAGCCGCCTCAGCGTCCATTCTCGTCGTCGAGGACGAGTCCGCCCTGGCGGCGGCCGTGACCGAAGCGCTGCGCGACGCAGGCTACGTCGCCGAACGGGCGGCGGACGGACAAGAGGCGCTTGCGCGCGTGAAGGCACAGCCGTTCGACCTCGTCGTCTGCGACCTGAAGATGCCCAGGCTCGACGGAAGGGCCTTCTACCGGCTGCTCGCGGAAACGGTGCCGGGTCTGAGGAAGCGGGTCGTGTTCGTGACCGGCGACATTGCCGGCACGGACGCCGAGCAATTTCTCGACGAAACCGGCTGCCGATGGCTCGCGAAGCCGTTCAGGCTTGCCGATCTGCTCCGCGTCGTGCGGGAGGGGTTGGCGTAGGCGCTCAGCGGGCAGCCACGGCGGCCTGCCGCTGCCGACTCGGGCGGATCTCGGTCGCCGTCACAGCCGGCGCTCGCTTCACAACCGCCCTGTAAGGCAGCACGACCGCATGCGCGCTCGCAGGGCGCTGCTGGCGGTCGGGAACGGTCGCCTTGGCCATCGGCGCTTTCTTGGTCGCAAAGGCCAGGAGAGCCTGCCGCATCTCGGCCGCTTCGTCCGCACCCACCTGTCCAAGCGAGTCGCGCAGCCGCCGGATGGCGCGGGCGTGCAGCTGGGAGACGCGGGATTCGTTGACACCAATCTCGGCCCCAATCTGCTTCATCGTGACCTCGCCGTAGTAGTAGAGGCCGATGACCTTTCGTTCGCGCAACGGGAGCGAGGCGATGGCCGCCCGCACCCGCTCACGCGTTTCCGCCTTCTCGTACGCCGTATCGGGCGCGTCGGGCTCGGAGGGAACCAACGCGGGCGGCAGCGAACTCTCATCCAGATGGTCGCCGCTGGCAAGCGGCGAGGTCGATTCAATCGTGTTGATGCGAACAATCGTGCGGCTCAGCCGCTTCTCATCGGAACCGACACGGGCCGCCAAATCGGCCAGGGAGGGCTCGTGGCCAAGCTCGCGCCGGAGCGCCTCGCGCGCGGCGTCGAGCTCCCGCCGCTGGCGCCGAACGCCCCGCGGCCAGGCGTCGCGTCTGAGCGCGTCGATCATCGCGCCCCGAACTCGTCGCTCGGCGAACGTCTCGAACTTGATGCCACGCCCCTCGTCGAAGCGGTGGGCGGCATCAATCAAGCCGAGGACACCGTCCTGAACGAGATCGCCAATGTCGATCGAGTTGGGCATCGAGGCCGCCATGCGGCGCGCAAGCGCCTCGACAAACGGCAGGCCGCCAACGATTCGACGGTGGTGGGCATCGGAAACGGGCTGAACGCGCATGAATCAGGCTCTCCTTCCGGCACGGGCCATCGGGTATCGGGCGACGGGCACCAGCGCGCGCCGCTTCAAACGGCTGCGCAGGGTCGCAATGCCGGTACCAGCCGGAGGAGGGTGCTCGAGGCGGAGAGATTCGATCCCCTGGCATCACGAGCTAAGCAGCGGCGTGCCTGCAAGTTACCTACGAGTCCGACGACTCGTACTGCGGGACTTGACGGTCGACAGGAGGGGCGACTTGACAGTCAATTGTTTGACAACGTCAGACGCGCCCGTCATGTGCTTGACGCTCTGATTACATTCCTGACAACTCAGCGGCCAGGTCGTGCTGAGGTGAGCGCAGTCAGAACGCGGGAGTCGTTGTCAGAGAGAGGAATCAGCCTGTGCGGCCGAGCGCCGAATGTCTTTGACTGTCCCCATCGCCTCGAGGGCACTGGAGATGATTTGTGCGGCGCGGGCGCGATTGGCGCTGTCGGAGGCTTTCGACTCGAGCAGCTCCGCATGCGCCAGAATGATGCCGAGCTGATTGTTCAGGCGGTGAAAGAGGAGGCGTAGTTCAGGCGCTTCGTCCATCGGACCCCGGGACAACTCGTCGACGGTGAACGGCCGGAGCATCAGGCCTGATTGCTGCGCTCGGCCTGCTGCCAGACGGTCCCGGCTGCGGGCCGATCGCTCCGGTGCGGATCGCGCCACAGCGTGTCGACGAAGATCCGGACCGATCCGCCGGCCGTGCGGACGTACTCGATCTTGCCCGACGCAAGCCAGTTGTAGATGGTCCTCCGGCTGACGCCGACCAGCTCGCACGCCTTCATGATCGAAATCGTTTTTCGCTCCACCTGGAATTGCCTCCGGTGGTCATATCGGAACGACCTCGAAAGGGGATTAGGGATTCCCGTGAGGTGGCACTCGGCGCGCAATCGTGTCAAACTGTTGGCGCTTCCGCTAAATGCCTGATCAGCCTGTACATCTGCTGCTGGTAGAAGACGAGGCACCCTTGCGGCAGGCCATAGCCGAGCAACTCGACGACCGTGGCTACAGGGTGGACCAGGCCGAGTCGGGCGAGGTCGCTCTGGCCAAGCTGTCGGACTTTGCCTTCGACATCATCGTGACCGACTTGCGGCTCCCTGGCATCGACGGCTCGGCCGTGGTTGAAGCGGCGGTCGAGCGCTACCCGGACATCGTCGCGATCGTCGTGACCGGCTACGGCACGGTGAAGGACGCAGTCGAGTCCATCAAGCGGGGAGCCTTCGACTTCGTGAGCAAGCCGTTCCAGATCGACGAGCTCCTGCACGTCCTGGATTCAGCGCTCGAACAGCGGCGGCTCAGATCGGAAAACGCTTATCTGCGCGCGCAGCTCGAGCAGCGGTATCGGTTCGACGAGATCATCGGCAAGAGCGGCGCCATGACGCGGCTCTTCCAGCTGCTCGAGTTGGTCGCGGGCACCAACAGCACGATTCTAATCACGGGGGAAACCGGAACGGGCAAGGAGATGGTCGCCCGCGCCATCCATCACACGAGCTCCCGGCGCCTGCACCGGTTCGTGGCTCTCAACTGCAGCGCGATTCCCGAGACACTGCTCGAGGCCGAACTCTTCGGCCATGTACGGGGCGCGTTCACGGGCGCGGTCGGCAACCGGCAGGGGCGTCTCGAGCAGGCGCACCGGGGCACGCTTTTTCTCGACGAGGTCGGGACGATGAGCGCGGCCCTGCAGATGAAGCTGCTTCGCGTCCTGCAGGAGCGGGAGTTCGAGCGGGTGGGAGACTCGCACACCGTGAAGGTAGATGTCCGCGTCATCGCGGCGACCAACAGCGCCCTGGCCCGGCTCGTGGCGGGCGGCCAGTTTCGCGAAGACTTGTACTACCGTCTGAACGTGATTCCGGTCGAGCTGCCGCCGCTGCGCGAACGCAGGGAGGACATCCCGCTGCTCGTTCAGCATTTCCTGGACAAGCTTCGGGGCGATGGCGGGCGCGGCCCGGTCACTGTCTCGCAGGACGCGATGCGCCGGCTGATGGCCTATCAGTGGCCGGGCAACGTCCGCCAGCTCGAGAACACCGTCGAGCGGGCCATCGCGTTCGGAGGCGGTCGGAGCCAGATCGACGTGGGCGACCTGCCGGCCGAGATGGTCGGCTCCGAGAGTCCCCCGCTCGCCTCCGCGGTTGCGCTGCCCGAGCACGGGTTGGATCTGGGCGCACTCATCGCGGGCATCGAACGGGATCTGATTGAGCGATCGCTCGAGCGCACCGGCGGCAACAAGGGCCAGGCCGCGAGACTGCTTCACCTGAAGCGCACGACACTCGTCGAGAAACTCAGACGACAGCGGAAGACGAACGGACCCGCGTGAGATGCCGCCCAGATACGCGTACTGGACGATCCTGATCGACGGGCAGGCGACAGCATTTCGCGCCCGCGACCGCGAGGATCTGGCGCCGACGCTGCGCCAGCTGTCGCGCACCGGTCGTGATGTCGTCATGAAATGGTTTGCTCGCGGGCGGCTGTGGAATTCTCCCGACGAGGCGCGAGGGAGCGCACGGATGCGCGTCGGTCTGGAGCGGCGGGGACCCGACTGGCGCCCGGGAGGCGCGCACCGGGATCCCCGGAAGAGACCTGGACGTCATCGCCGGGGGAAGACGTGATCGCCCACGTGGTGCTGTTGAAGCCCCGACCCGATCTCACGGGCGACGAGCGCCGAGAGTTCATTGCCGCCTTCAGGCATGCGCTCGACGAGGCCGGGACGGTGCGCGGCGTGCGCATCGGCACGCGCGTCATGCACGGGGCGGGGTACGAATCGCGGATGAGGGACACCGCCGAGTATCTTGCGGTCATCGAGTTCGACGACGTGGAGGGTCTGCAGGCGTATCTGCACCACCCTTCTCATGTGAAAGTCAGCGAACTCTTCGGCAGGTTGCTCACCTCCGCCCTCGTCTTCGACTTCGAGCTTGACGGCCAGGAACTGCTCACGCGCCTGATCGACGCCTGACGAGTGGTTGGAGCGTCGGCTTCTTCCGCCCGATACGACCATTCGGGCACTGTAGTGACCGCTTCCAGCTCGATCGAGAAGGCGCCAACGCTGCTGATCGTAGACGCCGACCAGGCGGTGGCCGGTTTCATCGAACCGGTCGCCGCCAGGCTCGGCTTTGTCGTCGCACGCGAAACCAGCGGCCGCGCCGCGCTGGCGTCATGGCCGTCCATCAGACCGGACGGTGCGCTCGTCGATGTAGATGCCTCCGACGTCTGTCTCTTATACACATCTGACGCTGCCGACGATC
>CAZCEL010000032.1:15376-19391 GCA_964497175.1 uncultured Bifidobacteriaceae bacterium | reverse complement strand
CATCGGCAGGGGCTGTCGATCGATCGTGGCGTCGAATTCAGCGCCCGTCACGGCCACGACCCGGTCGTCTTCGAACAGCAGACTGGGTCCGACGAGCGTGACCTCGAGGCTCGCGGCGCCACGGGCGTTCCCGACCAGCGCATTGGCCAGCCGATGGGCAAAGGGATCCATGGCTCCCGACACTGACACACCGAGCGCTTGAAAGCCCCATCGCCCCAGATCCTGAACGGTCGTCTGCAAGCCCGCTCGCTCAACACTTATGACGGCCACGTCAGCGCCCGGACCCCGATGCGGCCGCCACGGCGTCGAACTGGGTGCGATTGATCGGCGCGAAGCGGACCAGGTCTCCCGCTCTGAGCAGAAATGGGGGTTGCCGCCCGAGATCAAACACTTTCAACGGGGTCCTTCCGATCAGCTGCCAGCCTCCGGGGGAGTCGGTCGGGTAGATGCCGGTCTGCCTGCCCGCAATGCCGACCGACCCGGCGGGAACGCGCGTGCGGGGAGTCTGACGTCGTGGCATCGCGATACGGTCATCGACGATCCCGAGGTACGGAAACCCGGGCGTGAATCCGATCATGAACACGTGGTAGGTCACGGCCGCATGCAGCTGGACCACCTCCAGCTCAGGGAGCCTCGCAAAGGCGGCAAGCGCCAGCAGATCCGGCCCCAGATCACCCCCGTAGCAGACGGGGATATCGATCAGCGCGCCCGTGGCTGACGCGGCCGATACGTCTTCCGTCGCGAGCCGCTGAAGACAGTCCATCAGCCGGCTGGCGTCGGTCGTCAGCGGGTCAAAGTAGACTGTCACCGAGCAGAACGCGGGTACCACGTCTCGAACACCACCGAGCTGCTCCGCTGCCAGGCCGGCAGCAAGGGACACGGCACGCGTATTGACGACCGGGTCGACCCGCTCGTCGAAGCGCACCACCACAGCCGAATCGCCGGCAGCCACGATCGAAAACGGTTCGCTCATTGCGATTCGAACGCAGCGTGAGCAAGGGCTTGGAGCAGTCGACGATGGAGACCGCCAAAGGACCCGTTGGACATGATCACGACGTGGTCGCCTGCCCGATGTTCCCGGAGGATCGTCTCGACGAGGTCCGGAATCGAAACGAGGCTCCGCGCCGACTGGCCACGACGCGTCAGGTCATCGACCAGGCGCGGGACCGACAGCTGCTCGGTGGGCGGCAGCGACGTCCGGAACACGGGGGCAATCAGCACCTCGTCGGCGCCGACGAAGGCCCCGGCGAACTGATCCTGGAAGACACGCCGGCAGGACGAGGCAGACCGTGGCTCGAACACGGCCCAGATTCGATCCGACGGGTAGGCGCGCCTGAGGCCGGCTACGGTTTCGGCGACCGCCGTCGGATGGTGGGCGAAGTCGTCGTAGACAGTCACGCCGCCTGAGGTTCCGACGACTTCGAGCCGTCGCCTGACTCCGGTAAACGACTGCAGCGCGTCCGCAATCGGCTCGGGACCCACGCCAATCTCATGTGCCACAGCGATCGTGGCCAGAGCGTTTCTCACATTGTGGACGCCGACCATCGAGGCCTCGAACACTCCGAACGGGGACCCGCGCCGGAGGACCCGGAAGCGCGTCGACGCGCGGAGGTGCTCCAGGTCCTCCGCATGCCAATCGGCTTCGCTGTTCACCGCAAATGTCTCGACGCGGGATCGCGCCGCCGAGCGCAGCGATCGAGCCACCGGACAGTCGGCGCCAATCACGACCAGACCCCGGCGCGGCACCAGATTGATCAGGCGTCGGAACGCTAGCGTCACAGCATCAAGGTCGGGATAGATGTCCGCGTGATCGAATTCCACGTTGTTGACGATGGCGATATCGGGCAGGTACTTAAGGAACTTGGCCGTCTTGTCGAAAAAGGCGCTGTCGTACTCGTCGCCTTCGATCACGAACTCCCGGCCGCGCCCCAGCCGATAGCTCGACCCACGATCACCGAAGTTCCGCACGATACCGCCGACCAACGCACTCGGGTCGAGGCCCGCGCAGGTCAGGACCCACGAAAGCAGCGCGCTCGTGGTGGTCTTTCCATGCGTCCCCGACACGACGATCGATCGCGCGCCCCAGAGGAAGTGCTCCCGTACCGCCTCGGGCATCGAGCAATACCGCATCTTGCGATCCAGCACCTCCTCGAGTTCCGGGTTGCCGCGCGAGATCGCGTTGCCAACGACGACCACGTCGATGCCGCCATCGATGTGCTCGGCGCGATAGCCCTCGAGCGGGACGATGCCCTCGTCGGCCAGAAAGTCGCTCATCGGCGGATAGACGTCCGCGTCAGAGCCCTGGACGTGCATGCCCTTGCGCCTCAGCATCGCGGCCAGCGTTGCCATGGCTGTGCCGCAGATTCCGATCAGGTGGGCCCGCACGGTCATTGAACAGCCGGCTCGTCGATGACCAGCCGAGGCTCCGCGCCGGCGACCACCCGGCACCGCACCCCGAGCGGAAGCGTCAGGGCCGGTCCCACCGTGTGGCCGGACGGAAATCCGATGACCACGGGACCGGGAAAGGCGGCGAACAAGGCCGCCATTGTCGCCTTGGCCGTGGCGCCACCCGTGGGCTCATCGCAGCGCGGAAGCTCGCCGATGACGATCGCGCCCGCGAGGGCGAGCAAACCGGCCTGACCGAGCTGGGTCACCATCCGATCGAGGCGATACGGGCGTTCACCGACCTCGTCAAGAAACAGCACGTAGCCACCCGGCGGCCGAAAGGCATAGGGCGTCGCCAGCGACGCGAGAATCTGCGTCAGCGTGCCGCCAAGCAGAGGCCCTTCGGCGTCGCCGGCCCTCAGCGATTCGAGCCCCGGAGGAGCCAGTTCGCCCATCGGCGCTCGCCGGCAGAGCGCGCGCTCGAACGACTCGCGGTCGTAGCCCGAGGGTCCCCGTCCCAGCCGCCCGACGAGCATCGGTCCGTGAAAGGCAATGAGTCCGCAGTTGAGGGTGAGAAACGTCAACAGCGCGGTCACGTCGCTGTACCCCACGAACGGCTTGCACGCCTCTCGCGCTTCCATTGGATCGAGCAGTGGCAGCACCTGCGCGCTGCCGTACCCTCCCCTGGCGGCGATCACGCCCGCGATGGACGGATCGCGCCACGCCGACCGAATCGCGGCGGCGCGCAAGGGGGCGGAGCCGGCCACATATCCCGACCGGGCGAACACGTGCTCATCGAAGACGGGGACGAAACCGAGGCGACGGAGCTCCTCGATTCCTTCGTCGAATTCCGCGCGTTCAAACGGGCTGGCAGGCGCGACCACGGCGAGCCGATCGCCGGGGGTCAGGGCGCGAGGTCGCAGCATCAGGCGAACCGGGCCATCTCGCAGGCAATCGCCTGGTGTTCATCGCGGCCGAGAATGCCGCGGATGGCCCTGGTGGTCCTCGGAGGCGCACCCACACGTGCCACCAGAAAGCGTTCCTTCGCGCGCTGATGGCGCTTCAGCGCGCTCTCGATCCTGGTGAACGGCAGGCGCCCCTCTTCCACTGCGTGGACGAGCGCCTCGAGGGCGGCGGCCTGACCACTCTGATCCGGGCCACAGATCAGGACGCCGTCGCAGCCGGCCTCGACCGCCAGCACGGCAGAGGCGGGCAGATCGCACTGGCTGGCAATCGCCTTCATCTCGAGGTCGTCGCTCAGAATGACGCCCCGGTAGCCCAGCTCCTCCCGAAGCACTCCGGACAGCATTCGTGTGGACAGCGTCGCCGGCCTGTGCTCGTCGAGTGATGGCACGAGCACATGGGCGGTCATGAGGGCCGAGACTCCCGCGGCGATCGCCGCCCTGAACGGCGCGAGCTCGACCTCCCGCAGCCGCTCCGGCGAATGCTCGACACACGGCAGCTCGTGGTGCGAATCGGCGCTCGTATCGCCATGCCCCGGAAAGTGTTTGCCGCAAGCGGCCAGCCCTTCGCTCTGCATCGCTCTGACAATCGCGCTCCCCAGCCTCGCGACCCCGTCCGCCTGGTCAGCCAGCGCACGGTCGCCGATCACCGGGTTCCGCGGGTTCGT